>JBQGOU010000225.1:0-5823 GCA_052086865.1 Cellulomonadaceae bacterium | reverse complement strand
AGGCTCAGCGGCAGCGCCGTGATCTGGGCGTGCTCGGGGGATCGGGTCACCCCGGCCGTGGCCAGGCCGAGGGCGAGCATCATGGCGAAGGCTGCGAGCACGGCGACCGCGAGCAGCGGTACCTGCGCGGGTGCCCCGTCCAGGGCGGCGAAGACCGCGAGGATCGCGGTGACCTGCACGACGGCGATCGCGGTGACTGGAAGCACCAGGCCGCCGAGGATCGCGGGGTCGGGGGCCGCGGTGGAGCGCAGCCTCTTGAGGAACAGTGTTTGGCGCCGGTCCGCGAGCGTGGTCACGACGGTGGAGTACAGGCTGAAGGCCGCGATCGTGAACACGACCAGCGCCCCGACGTAGCCGAGGCTGCCGATCGCGGCGAACACGTCGCTGTAGGCGATGAAGAAGACGCTGGCCGCGATGGGCATGATCAGGCTCGTGATGAGCACGGCCCGGTTGCGGAAGAGTTGCACGAACTCACTGCGGGCGATGGGGAACAACATGGGGTCTCCGTTTCAGGATGAGTGGGGAGGCTCAGACGGTGGTTGCGTCCTTCTCGATGGCGCGGAACACGTCGTCCAGGCGGGTGGGTGCGGCGGACAGACCGGCCAGCTCGACCGCATGGTCGTCCGCCCAGTCGAGCAGGCGCTTGAGGTCGGCCTGCAGCTCGAAGGTCTCGATCAGATGCGCTCCGCCCTTCGCCGAGGTGACGGGCAGCGGGGGAGCGGGCGCGCTGGCCGCGAGGGTGAACTCGATGGACGCGGGCAGCGTGCGCGTCAGGTCGGCGACCGTACCCTCGTGGCGGAAGGCGCCGTGGTGCATTAGGCCGATGCGGTCGGCACGCTGCTGCGCCTCCTCGAGGTAGTGGGTGGTCAGCACGACGGTCGTGCCGTCGGCCCGCAGCTGCTCGACGGCGTCCCACAGCAGGTCGCGGGCCTGGATGTCCAGCCCGGTCGTGGGCTCGTCGAGGAAGATCAGCTCAGGGCGCCCGTAGACCACGGTCGCGAAGTCCAGTCGGCGCTTCTCGCCCCCGGACAGCTGCGACACCCGGTTGCCTGCCTTGTGCGTGAGGTCGACCAGCCGCAGAACACGGTCCACGGTGTCGGAGCGGCCGCTGAGCCGGCCGAACAGCGCAACCGTCTCGGAGACGGTCAGATCGGGCGCGAAGCCGCTCTCCTGGAGCATGATCCCGGTGCGCGGCCGCACGGCCCGCCGGTCCGACGGCGCGTGGCCGAAGACGCGCACAGAGCCCGAGGACGCGGTGCGATGGCCCTCGATGACCTCGAGCGTCGAGGTCTTGCCCGCCCCGTTGGTGCCGAGCAGCGCGTAGATCTCGCCCCGCTCGACCTGGAAGGAGAGGTTCGCCACGGCGAGGAAGTCGCCGTAGCGGACGGTGAGGTTGTCGACGTCGATGACTGGTGTGGTTGGCATACGCCCATACAACGGGTTCCCGGGCGCCCGCCACAGTGTGCCTGCGTCACTCGTGCGCGTGACACTGCGACGTCAGCGCGTGTGACACCACGTCACTGGTGGCGCCGTCGAAGGCCCCCGATACTGGGAAGCACCGATGTCCCTCGTCACCTGAGGCCGCCTCATGGACGCCGCACCGCCCGCCCGCCACCCCTCAGGGGCCCGACGGCGGTTCCGCACGCTCAACCTCACGGCGGTACTGCCCCTGCTCGTGGTGGTCGGGGTGGTGCTCGTCGCGTTGCAGGCACGCACCTGGATCGATGCGCTCGTGCTGGGCACCGGCCTGCTGGTGATCGTCGTCGCGTACGAGCGCTGGACCGTCGGCGAGATCACCCGGGTCGCAATCCCGTGCCTCGCGGTAGCCGCGATCATCTGGCCCTACGGGCTGCTGGTCATCGGCGGGCAGGTGCAGGCCTCCTACTTCGCGCTCCTCGTCGTCGGTTCCCTGACGGTGCCCCAGCTGCCCCGGCACCCCGGCGCCGCGGCCGTCGCCCTGGTCGCCTACGTCGCGGCCGTCGGCCTCGTGGGCGTGTTCGCGACGCCGGGGGCCGACGTCGGTCGACTGCTCACCCTCGTCGTGTTCCCGGCAGGGGTCACCGCGATTGTGACCGGCCTGATGTTCCCCAATAAGGGCTTCTACGACGTGGTCGACGAGCTCGAGGAGGCGCGCGAGCGCGAGGGCGAGCTCGCGGTCGCGAGCGAACGCATGCGCTTCGCCTCCGACCTGCACGACATCCAGGGCCACACCCTGCACGTGGTCAAGCTGAAGATCGCGCTGGCGCGCAAGGTGCTGCACACCGACCCCGCGCGCGCGGAACAGGAGCTGGACGAGACGTACGCCCTGGTGGGGGACACGATCGCGCAGACCAAGGAGCTCGCCTACGGCCGGCGCCGCCTCAACCTCACGGCCGAGCTGGAGAACGCCCGCAACCTCCTGGACGCGGCCGGCATCCAGGTCCGCATCGACCGGCGCGAGCCCGTGGCCCAGCCGGTCGAGCTCGTGGCGCAGGTGCTGCGGGAGACGACCACCAACATCCTGCGGCACTCCCGGGCACGCCTGGTGCGCGTCGAGCTGAGCGAGCAGGGCATCGCGGTGGTCAACGACGGCGTCGTCGACGACGGCCCGCCCGAGCTGCAGGGCCTCGCGGCCCTCGCGCGCCGGGTTGCCGACGCGGGCGGTGAGCTCACCGCGCGGTGCGAAGGCGGACACTTCCGCACGGCGGCGATGTTCCCCGCGCACGCAGAACCGACGTCGGGCACGGAGGGCGGCACATGACCACGGTGGTGCTGGCCGACGACGAGGCGCTGCTGCGCGGTGCGCTCGCCGCACTGCTGCCCCTCGAGGGTGACGTCACCGTGCTGGCCGAGGCGGCGAACGGGGTCGAGGCCGTCGCGGCGACGCTCGAGCACCGCCCGGACGTGCTCGTGATCGACCTCGAGATGCCCGGGATGGACGGGCTCGAGGCGGTCGCGCACGTGCGCCGCGAGCTGCCCGAGCAGGTCGTGCTCATGCTCACCCGGCACGCCCGGCCGGGAGTGCTGCGGTCCGCGCTGCGCCTGGGGGTGCAGGGCTTCGCGAGCAAGTCCGCCGAGCCGGCGCACATCGCCCGAGTGATCGAGGCGCTCGCGGACGGACGTCGGTGGATCGACCAGGACGTCTCGGCCGCCGCGATCGTCGACGACTGCCCGCTGACCGACCGGGAGATCGACGTGCTGCGCGTCACCCGGGACGGGTACTCGGTCGCCGAGATCGCGGCTCGGCTGCACCTCGCGCAGGGGACGGTGCGCAACTACCTGTCGAGCGCGATGCAGAAGACCCAGACGCGCACCCGCCACGAGGCGGCACGCTACGCCCGCGAGCACGACTGGCTGTAGCAGGCGCGCCCGAGGCGCCCGGTTGAAGAAGTGCTCCGACGCGACGAGGGTGGGGTGAGGACGGTGTTCACCCCACGAAAGGAACGCACCATGGCTCACTACGTCATCGTCGGCGGGCACGGGAAGATCGCGTTGCTCGCGGCGCCGCTGCTCGTCCAGGCCGGGAACACCGTGACCTCGATCATCCGGAACCCCGACCAGGAGGGCGACGTGGCGGCGACCGGCGCCACGCCGCTCGTCCTCGACATCGAGCACGCCTCGCAGGACGAGCTCGCCGCCGCTTACGCGGGCACGGACGCCGTGATCTGGTCCGCGGGCGCCGGGGGCGGGAACGCCCAGCGCACCTACGCCGTCGACCGGGACGCCGCGATCCGCAGCATCGACGCCGCGAAGCAGGCCGGTGTCCGCCGCTACGTCACGGTGTCCTACCTCGGCGCGAGCCTGGACCACGGCCTGGACCCGAGCGAGTCGTTCTACCCGTACGCGCAGTCCAAGGCCGAGGCGGACGAGCACCTGCGCGCCTCCGGCCTGGACTGGACGATCCTGGGCCCCGGCACCCTCACCACCGCCGATCCCACGGACAGGATCCGCCTCGTGCCGTCCGGCGAGCGCGACCTTGCCGGGAGCGACACCTCCCGCGGCAACGTCGCCCGCGCGATCGTCGCGGCGCTCGCAGACGACGACACGATCGGCAAGACGCTGGGCTTCACGGACGGGGACACCGACATCGCCGCTGCATTCGGCGCGGCGTAGGCGCAGGTCAATCGCTGGTCACCAGCGTTCACCGCCGTGGATCGACGCGCAGACGGTCGAGTTCCTTGCGCAGGATCTTCTCGAACTCCGGTAAGTCCCTTTCGACCGACGCGCGAACGATGACGTGACCGATCGAGACGTATCCGTGAGCGATTCGGTTCCTGGTCGCCCAGATGACGGGCCACGTGGCGCCAAAGAGCCGGGCTTCAGTCTCGATGCGTTCCACGTCCGTTCGCCTCACAGCGGTACCGCCTCTGACAGGGCGCGATCGCGGATGTGCTCCCACACGTTGCCGGCGGGCACCACGTCCACCGGAGCCTCGACGATCCTGGACAACTCCTGTTCCAGACGGCCCAGGGCGAACAGGCTGAGATTCTCGGGAAGTTCTATCAGGAGGTCGAGGTCCGAGTCCTCGTCGTCGTCCCCACGTGCGACGCTCCCGAAGACAAGCGGGTTCCGGCCCCCGGCGGCTCGAATCGCACTCAGAACCGCAGGTCGACGGTCCGCCAGGCGATGACCGAGTGGGGTGCTGCCACGAAAGCGCAGCAGCCGGGAAACCTCCGGCTGGCTGCGGCCGATGGCCTCGCCGATCTCACGTTGCGAAATGCCCGCGCGATGCCCCGCGATCACCGCAGAGACGAGCAGTCTGCTGGCACGCTCTCGCAGCGCATCGGCCTCGGCAGCGCTCGCCCGCAACTGGTGCTGGAGAACATCCCGATCCACCATATAGCAGATGCTATCAGCGGCGAAGGTCGACGGGTCAACTGACGTCCGTGGCTTCGACCGGTGACGTCGATCGCCATGCGCCGAGCGTGCTCAGTCGGCCAGACCCCGGGCCCGCAGCGCGTCCCCAGTCGTGTGGGCGCGGGCGACGGTGCGTACGGCCAGGGGTACCGCATAGGCGCGCGGACTGCGCTCGAGTCCGCGGGCGCGGGCGGCGTCGCGGGTCTCGCGGTGCACCTGCCACAGCGCCGGGATCGTCCGCAGCATCAGCGCGACGGCCAGGGCGACGGCGTCGGGGTCCACGAACCGCCCGACCAGGGGCACGCGCTGCAGGGCCCGGAGCCCGCGCACGAGTGTGTCGAGCAGCGCGTCGACGCTGGTCGTCGCGGTGAGGACGACGGCGAGCAGCACCAGCGCCACCAGGTCCAGTCCGAGCTCGAGCCCGCGCGCGGGCGCGCCCTGCCACCAGTGGTATCCGGTCATCGCCGCGGCGATCACCACCACCGGCAGCAGTCCGCGCAGGGTATGCAGCGCAACGCGGCCGACGGCGGTCAGCACCAGCGCCAGCGCGAGCAGCGCCACGGTGCTCGGCACTCCGCGCAGCACGCCGGCAGCGAGGCCCGCGACGGCGAGACCGGCGAGCTTCACGCCGACGGGCAGGCTGTGCAGGGGTGAGCCGGTCGGGCGGTAGGCGCCGAGCAGGTTGGGGGCGGCGATCATCGGTGGTCCCGCGGGGCGTGGTCCCGATCGCGGTCGTTGCTCGCTACTCGACCGGCGGGCTCCTCCATCAGCTGCCGGTAGACCGCAACGCCCGCAGCCGGGTCCCCGTCGAACACCACGCGCCCCTCGTCGACCACGAGCACGCGATCGGCCCGCGCGGCGACCTCCAGATCGTGCGTGACGAGCAGCAGCTGCTGCTCGAGCCCGGCCAGCAGCGCGTCGACCCGTGCCCGCCTGCGCATGTGAAGCTGCGTGGTCGGATCATGGCTGACCTGCTGCTGAGGCTCG
>JBQGOU010000224.1:0-5828 GCA_052086865.1 Cellulomonadaceae bacterium | reverse complement strand
AGCACGCGAACCCACACCGGAGCACGCGAAGTCACGGCAAGGGGAGGGAGGGGACCGCGTCAGCACCGGATCCTGAGGCAATCCTGAGTGTTTCCCGGTGGCGGCCCGAGGTTTGCGCGCCAGAATGGGACAAACAGGTCATTGGCGGAGGTGAAGACATGGGCGGCGGTGCGCAGACGCAGGGCGTTCTCGACTGCGCCACGCTGCGTACCCTGGTGGCCGAGCTCGACGGCGACCGTGCCGCCGTGCGGCACTTCATCAGCCGCTTCCTCGAGCTGACAGACTCGCGCCTGGCCCGGATCGAGGCCGCCGTGGCGTCGAGCGATGCCAGGGAAGCGGCCGTCGCGGCGCTGTCCATGCGCACGACGAGCACGATGGTCGGCGCCCACGGCCTGGCCTCGGCGGTGCTGGACCTGGAACGCCTCGTGGCACCGGGCGGCGTCGGCTGCACACAGTTCTGCCTGGACCGGGTCCGGGCTCATGTCGAGCAGGTGCGGGTCGCGCTGACCCAGGTGCTGCAGGAGCATGTGCCTATCGCATCGGAATGAGCAGGTGCGGTCTTACGGCCTGGGCACTATTACGCTGCAACCATGACGATCTCGCCCGAACCGGACGTTCGGCCGCCTCGCCCCGGCGAGACGAGTCCTGCATCTGTTCTCGCGCAGAACGCCCCGTTCTTCGCTGTGCTCGGCCTGCTCGCGCTCGCCACCCAGATCATCGACATCACCCGGCCCGACGCCGCGCCCTTCCTCGCCAGCCTCGTGCTGCTGTGCGTCGCCGTCCTGCTGGCCGTCGCTCTGCCCTGGCGGCGCCTGCCACCACTGGCGACGGCGATCATCCCCGTCCTGGCGCTGATCGTGCTCGGACTGGTCTGCGTGTCCGGCCCTCGCGTGGCGCTGGCCGGAGTGCTGCCCGTGATCACCCTGGCCCGTCACCACGGGAAGGTCGGCGTCGTTGCCGGAATGATCGGTGGCACCGCCGTCTCCTGGGCGGACCAGATCGCGAGGCCGACGGGCATCGTGACGGACACCTTTCCCCGCCTTGTGCTGCTGCCCATCGTGCTCAGCGTCGTCGCGGTGACGATTGCGGAGGTGGAGCGGCGCAGCCAGGCGCGCGCGAGCCTGCTGGCGCGGCAGGGCGGCGAGCTGCAGCGCACGGTCGAGGATCTGGTGGCCGAGCGTGCGCGCATCGACGCCGTCGTCTCCTCGCTGAGCGCAGGGGTCATCGTGCTCGACCCGGATGGTGGCGTCGCCCTCGCCAACCCCGTGATTGAGGCCATGACGGACCGGGGCGTGCGCGTGGGCGACTCGGTCCGCGCCCTCGCCCAGGTGCCCGGCGACGATGTGGCGCGCAACCGCATCCGCGCGCTGGCGCTGCGTGCACACGCCGGGGAGTCCATCGACGGCGAGACCGGGTGGTGGACCATGCCGGACGGCACCCACCGCGCGTTGCGCACCACCACGAGCACGTTCCGCACCAGCGGGACGAGGGGTGACCACCGCGTCATTCTCGTGGAGGATCTCACGGCTGAGGAGTCGGCTCAGGTGGACCGCGAGGCCTTCATCAACAGCGTCTCCCACGAGCTGCGCACGCCGCTGACCTCGATCATCGGTCACCTCGAACTTGCCGCCGACGACGGCCGGACCCCCCAGCCCGTGCAGCGCAGCCTCGACATTGCCGAGCGCAACGCCAACCGGCTCCTTCGCCTCGTCAACGATCTGCTGGCCGATGCCGCGCTGCGCCACGGTCGCGCCGAGGAGAGCCGCGGGACGGTCGACCTGGCCGACATCGTCGCCGACGCCGTCTTTGCCGCACAGCCGCGAGCCGACGCCGCCGGGCTCACCATCACCTATGAGCACACCGGTGACGCGCTGGTGCACGGCGACTGCGAGGGCCTCGGCCAGGTGCTGGACAATCTGCTGTCCAACGCCGTGAAGTACTCCAGCGGCGGCGGGTACGTGCAGGTGCGGCTTGCCCGCGACGGCGACCTCGTCCGGCTTGAGGTCGAGGACCAGGGCATCGGCATCTCCGAGGCGGACCAGGCGCACCTGTTCGAGCGCTTCTTCCGGGCCGAGGCGGTCCGGGACACGGCCAGGCAGGGCACCGGACTGGGACTGAGCATCACCCGGCAGATCCTCGAGGCCCACGGCGGCACCATCGAGCTGATCAGCCGCCTCGATCGTGGCACCACGGCACGCGTGACCCTGCCCGCGCTTGTGGGCGCAGCGGACCGGCCCGGCGCGACGGCGAGGCGGAGCTCGTGACCCTCGACCTGCCCACCCTGATCTTCATCAGCTCGCTGCTCAGCGTCACCGTCTCGGTGCTCTACCTGCTCCAGGTCTCCCGCCGCGACCAGTTCGCCGAGGTCGACCGGTCTTGGGCGCTGACCTTCTTCTGCGTCATCCTCGCGACGTTCTGCTACGGCGCGACCGAGCTGGCGGGGCACTCGTGGTGGTGGGCGCACCCGTTCGGCGATGCGCTGCTCGTGTTCGCGATGGGTGCCCTGTGGTCCGGGGTGCGGGCGTACTCCGGCCTGCCCGCCCGACTGTGGCTGCCCCTGCTCACTGCGGCGGCCACCGCTGCGACCGGGCTCGTGGCCGGGTCAGCGGCCGGATCCTGGGGCTCGGTCTGGGCCTATGTGCCGGGCGTCATCCTGTGGACCGCGCTCGCGACACGGCTCATCATCGTCGGCCCCCTGCGCACACGGCCCGGAGGCACAACCCTCGCCGCCGCCACCGCCGTGTGGTGCGCCTTCTACGTCGCGCGTCTTGTCATCGTGATCCTCGCGGGCGCCGGCAGCGCGGTCTTCGACCGATACGTGGGCAGCGGCATTTCTAGTGTGGTCAACCTCGTCCTCATCGTCACCGGGGCCTTCGCCATCATCACCATGCGCTCGGGGGAGGCGCTGACCGAGATCGTCAAGACCTTCCGCTTCGACCCCTATCTCGGCACGCGGACCCCGGAGAACTTCCGCGAGCGCGGCCAGGCGCTGCTCGACCGGCACCGGGGTGAGGACCCGAGCGCCGCGCTCGTTCTCGTCGAGATGCGCGAGCTGCCCGCCATCACCGACGCCTACGGGCGCCCGGCCGGCGAGCGTGCCATCGCACTCGTCGCGCGCTGCCTGCACCACGACGCGCCTCGCGAGTCGATGGTCGGGTCGGTCGACGGCGCCCGGTCCCGGTTCGCGGTCATCCTGTCCTACGCGGACGAGGTCGATGCCCGCGCCTGGGTCCGCTCGCTGCGCGAGCAGCTGCGGGCCACCCCGCTCGTCGTCGACGGCGACAACCTGCACCTGAGTGTGCGAACCGCCGTCGGCGTGGGCAGTGACGATCTGGGCACGCTGCTGGCGCACGCCGCCGAGGAGATGCGCCTGGCCGAGCACCAGGACGCTGGCGGTTCCTGAGGACGGTGGCCGCTACCCGGCGGTCGGCGCGATCGCGACGGTCAGGGTGTCCGTCGCGGACTGCTTGGCGTAGGAGTCCGCCGTGGGCGTCGTCGCAATCAGCACCTCGTAGGTGAAGGTCAGCTCCACAGACGCGGCCTGCTCGTCCAGCACCGGCAGGTTCACGGTGGTGGCGTAGCTGTACGGATCCTGCATTGCGTATCCCGGCTGCACCGAGGCGTCGTCGACGAAGTCTGCCGGTGCGGGCAGCGGCGTGCCCTGAGCGTCGCGGACGGTCGTCGAGACGTGGAGCCTGGCCAGGTAGACGGGAAGCTCGTCCGCAATCGATGCGCTGACGGACAGGCTGACGGGCTTGACCGCGTCGGCGGTCCACGCCCCCATGTCCAGGTCGGACCAGTAGGTCACGTCCAGCTGGGCAGCGCCTGCGGTGAGCGTCCGCGCCGCGCTGCCCGACGCGAGGTCGTTGACCACCTGCACGATCTCCGTCGGCGTCGCGCTCGGGCTCGCCGTACCCGGCTCCGTGCTGGTCACGGTGGGCGAGGGCGAGCCCGGCAGCGACGGGCTCTCCTGCTCCCACGGCGGGGTTCCGCAGGCACCGAGCACGGCGACGACGGCTCCCGCCAGCAGCGGGCGGAGCAGGGGACGGGCAGGCATGGGGGGTCCTCGGGGTCGTCGGCGGGCGTCCTGAGCGATTCTTGAGCATTCCTTACCGCATTCCAAGCCGCGCGCCGAGGTCGCCGTCGCACGATTGACCCGTTCAGCCGACCACAGCCCGAAAGACACCATCATGAGCGTCATCACCGAGCACACTGCGTTTGCCGAGCACACCGCGCTGGCCCTGCCCCAGCTCGCCGAGGCGGAGCACTTCGACTTCACGCCCGACGAGCTCGTGCTCGAGGACGTGCGCCCGGTCGCCTCGATCGGATGCGTCATCCCCGCCTACAACGAGGCGGAGTCGATCGAGGCTGTGCTGCACGGGCTGCTCGAGCAGACGCGCCTGCCCGACGTCGTGCATGTGCTGGTCAACAACTCCTCCGACGCGACCTTCGAGCTGGCCCGGGCCTACTCCGGTGAGTACAGCGTGATCCGCGGCGGACGGGAGCAGAACCTGCGGCTGTTCGTGCACGACATGGGAAAGGTCCCGGACAAGAAGGTCGGGGCGCTCAACTACGGGTTCCAGCTGCTCGACGGCGCAGACCTGTTGTTCGGTCTCGATGGTGACACCGTGCTTGAGCCCGACGCACTCGAACAGCTCGAGGCCGAGCTCCTGTCCGACCCCCGCATCGGCGGCATCTCCGCGATCTACACCGTGGACAACCACGTGCGTCGGCCCGTCGAGAGCTTCCTGCTCACCGGTCAGCGTGCTCAGTTCGCGGCTTTCAACATGCAGAACATGCTGCGGGGGCGCAACATGGCGGTGCTTGGCGGGCAGGCCTCGCTGTTCCGGATGAACGCCCTGCACGCCGTCATGGAGCACTACCACCAGCGCACCCCCTGGGTCAGTGACTCGGAGGTCGAGGACTCCCTGCTCAGCCTGCAGATCAAGAACCTCGGCTACTCCACCAAGATCAGCGCCACCGCCCGCGCCACCGTGGGCGGCATGCCCACCCTGCGTGCGCTGGACGGCCAGCAGGTCAAGTGGAACTACGGGGCGATCGACCTCATGTGGCCCGGCCAGCGCGGCGACACCAGCGGGCAGCCCTTCCACCCCAACCTGCGCCTGCGCTGGCTCGAGAACTTCTCGATGCTGGTCAACGTCTTCTCCCGCGTGATGTTCGTGCTGCTGCTCGCCGGGGCGCTGTCCATCGACGCCCTCGTGCTGTCCCCGGTGTGGCTGATCCCGCCCGTCGTCGCCATTGCGTTGAACGTCCGCATCGCGCTGTCCATCAAGGACCACACCTGGCGGGACGTGCTGTTCGCCGCGACGTTGATCCCCGCGGAGATCTACATGTGGGTGCGCGTCGGGCACTTCGTGCGCGCCTGGACCAAGTTCCTGTCCCGCGCCCGCACGGACAACTGGGCGGCGCAGGCCAAGGCCGAGCGCGGCCGCGGCTGGGCCTACCTCTCGCCCGTGATCGTCGGCGCGTGCGGCCTCGCTGCCCTCGTCTACGGGTGGCTGCACCTGCCGATCCTCGCCCAGGCTTCGATCCTGTGGGTCGGCTGGCCGATGCTCGCCGTGCTCACCGTCCTGCAGACCCTGTCTATGCTGCGCCAGCTGCTGCGCCGCCACTACGGCTATCAGGTCTGAGCCCCGGCTCCGGCCCCGCAGGTTCCGGCCCCGCAGGGGGAGGCCGGAGTCCCGGCAGCCCGACCTACTCCGTCATTTCGCGTGTCCGGTGGTGGGGGGGGGGGGGGGGGGGCGCGCCAACCACACCCCGCCCACCCCCACAAACCCCGGGCGGGGGGGGGGGGGGGGGGGGGGGGG
>JBQGOU010000223.1:0-5859 GCA_052086865.1 Cellulomonadaceae bacterium | reverse complement strand
AGCCGGCGCAGCAGGTCGCGGCGCACGGCGGCCAGCGTGTCCGGCGGGGTGCGGTTGAGCACGATGGCGACGGACGCCCCGCGCCGCCGCGCACGGTCGAGCGCCTGCCACGGCAGGGCGTCGCCGTACCGCGCCGCCGTGGTGACGAACAACCAGAGGTCAGCGACCTCGAGCAGCCGCTGCGCAAGCCGCCGGTTGCTCTCCAGATGCGAGTCCAGGTCCGGTGCGTCCACGAGCACGATCCCGGGCGGGACCTCGTCGTGCTCCACCACGCGCGCACCGTCCCCTACGGCCGCGGCGATCGCGGCAAGGTCCTGCTCGTGCACCACGACGACGGGTTCGCGCGTGGTGGGGCGCAGCACCGACGCAGGCGTGACCTCCGCGCCCAGCATCGAGTTGACGAGCGTGGACTTACCCGCCCCGGTCGATCCGGCGACCACGACGGTGGCGGGCGCCGACAGCTCGCGCAGCCGGGGAACCAGGTGGGCGTCGAGCTGCTCGATCATCTCGGCCCGCGACGCACGCGCCTGCGTGGCACCCGGCAGGTCGAGCACCAGATCCAGCGCCGCGGCGTCGCGGCGCAGGTCGAGAACGACGTCGAGCGTGCTCGGCTCGGGCTCGGCCACGCGTGGCGTGGGCCCGTCCGCACGCTCGCTGGTGGTCACCCGTCAATCTTGACCTGCCGCGCGAACATGTCCAAGCGCGCGCGCCGGGGCCGAGCACCGCGGTTCGCCGCACACCGCGCCGAACCCCGCCGCGCCGGAGCATGTCTGCGGCCGGGACCCCGCAACGGTCCCGGCCGCAGGCGATGCGCGCGTACCCATTCTGTGCGCGATGGTGGCCTTCTCCGCGCCGGCCCCGGTCATGGAGCGCACCTCCATCTCGGCGGCCTTGACAGTGTCCCCCGCCGGGCTGGTCACGGACCCGAGCCAGCCGAGGAAGAAGCCCAGGGGCACCGACACCAGCGCCGGGTTGGTCAGCGGGAACCACGCGAAGTCGACCCCGGGGAACATCGCCGTCGGGCTGCCGGACAGCACGGGCGAGAAGGCGATCAGCACGAGTGCGCTGATCAGCCCGCCGTAGATGCTCCATACCGATCCACGCGTGTTGAACCGCTTCCAGTACAGCGAGAACAGGATGGAGGGCAGGTTGGCGCTCGCCGCGATCGCAAAGGCGAGCGAGACGAGGAACGCGACGTTCTGCTGGGACGCCGCGATCCCGCCGACGATCGAGACCGCACCGATCACCACGGCGGTGATGCGGGCGACCTTGACCTCCTTCTCCGGTTCGGCCTTGCCCTGTTTGAGCACGCCGTTGTAGACGTCATGGGCGAAGGATGCGGCCGCCGTGATGGTGAGCCCGGCCACCACGGCCAGGATCGTGGCGAAGGCGACCGCCGCGATGAAGGCCAGCAGAAGCGTGCCACCCAGGGCGTAGGCCAGCGCCGGTGCGGCGGAGTTGGCTCCGCCCGGCGTCGCCAGAATCGTGTCGACGCCCACGATGTAGGCCGCGCCGTACCCGATGATCAGCGTGAACAGGTAGAACGCACCGATCAGGGCGATGGCCCAGGTCACGGATCGGCGAGCCTCCTTGGCCGTCGGCACGGTGTAGAACCGCATGAGCACGTGCGGCAGACCGGCCGCTCCGAACACGAGGGCGATGCCGAGCGAGATGAAGCCGAGCTTCGAGGTCCCCGAGGTGCCGTACTGCAGCATCGGGTCGAGGATGCGTTCCCCCTCGGGGTGGGCGGCGACGGCGTTGCCCAGCAGGGTGGAGAGGTTGAAGCCGTTCTTCGCCATGATCCACACCGTCATCGCGCCCGCGCCCACGATCAGCAGGACGGCCTTGATGATCTGCACCCAGGTGGTGCCCTTCATCCCGCCGATCAGCACGTAGACGATCATCACGGCCCCGACGACGGCGATGACTAGGGACTGCCCGACCCGCGAGTCGATGCCCAGGAGCATGGACACCAGCGCTCCGGCCCCGGCCATCTGGGCGAGCAGGTAGAAGAAGCTGACCGCCAGCGTGGAGGTCGCGGCGGCGGTGCGCACCGGACGCTGGCGCATCCGGAAGCTGAGCACGTCCGCCATCGTGTACTTGCCGGTGTTGCGCAGCGGTTCGGCGACCAGCAGCAGCGCGACCAGCCAGGCGACGAGGAAGCCGATCGAGTACAGCAGGCCGTCGTAGCCGTACAGGGCCACGGCCCCGGCGATGCCGAGGAACGAGGCGGCGGACAGGTAGTCGCCGGCGATCGCGATGCCGTTCTGCCGCCCCGTGAACGACCGTCCCCCGTGGTAGAAGTCCCCGGCCACGACGTTCTGCCGGGCGACCCGGATGACGATCACGAGCGTGACGACCACGAACGCCAAGAAGATGGCGATGTTCAGCAGCGGGTTTCCGATGTCCATCAGACGCTCGCCTCCAGTTCTTCGCGCAGATGGGCCGCGACCGGGTCAAGATTGCGGTTGGCGTGGCGCACGTACGCCCACGTGATCAGGAACGTCGTCAGGAACTGTCCCAGCCCCATGACCAGCCCGACGTTGAGCATGCCGATCAACGGTGTCGACATGAAGTCCCCGGCATAGGTGGACAGCAGGACGTAGCTGAAGTACCAGATCAGGAAGGCAGCGGTCATCGGGAAGGCGAAGGCGCGAAATCTCTTCCGCAGCCGGACGAAGTCCTCGGACTCCTGCGCGGCGACGAACACCTCCGGGGAGATCTCCCCCGGGGCCCTCGGCTCGTTGTGCTCACCAGCATCGTTGCTCACGGCATCACACCTCATTTGTGTCGTGGATCACATCCTTGTGACCTGGGCGACCGTAGCAGCGGCGAATCCCGACACGCCAGTACCTCGACGTCAAGATACTTTCCGGGCATACCGGTCAGCGCGCCTGGCAGACCGCGTTGACGGCCGAGGCGACACACGGCGCACCTTCGTAGAGAGTTTGAGAACTTTTCCCCAGCCCTGAAAACCGTGGCTTCCCGCCTGTCTCGCGGTGTCTACAAGCGTAACGAGCGGCCCTTTGAGCCCTCGATCACCGATGACCGGGGTCGCCTCATCCGTTCAGTTGGGAAGACTCAAACTTTTCTGAGCGCCGCCCAGGTGGACGAACTCGTGGCCCTGTACGGCGAGGGGCTGAGCATCGCTGAGGTCAGCCGGAAGTTCGGCATCTACACCAGGACGGCGGCCGCGCACCTGGTTCGTCGCTCGGTCCCACTGCGTCAGCGAGGGCTCGCAGCGGCGGACACTCCCGAAGCCGTGCGTCTGTACGAGGGCGGGCTGACGCTCGTGGAGGTCGGGTTGAAGTTCGGTGTCAGCCAGCAAGCAATAAGAAGGGCGATGGCTGCGGAAGGCGTTGAGATCCGGCCCCGCGGCCGCCGATTGCTCTCCACGACTTGAGGAATCGAGGGGTGGGAGCGGATTGGCCCGACCGCGACGCCGATGACCGTACTGCCGGTCGCCCTCGTATTGCTCCTCTGCGGAGACTCACAGTCCCCGATGACCGACTCCGTCGACTCGACCGACGAGGAGGTAAGCGAAGCGTCGCTTCAATCCAGCGACGTGTTGTTGCGTGATACTCGACCACAAATGAGGTAGCGTTGCACGCAACCGCTTCGAAGGGGCAGGCATGACAACCGCGACTCTCACCTCACCTGGTTCGCCTGACGGCGAACGCAGGCTACTGGCCTTCGGCCTCTCCACCGAGCTGATCCACACATGCTTGCGGCCTGGGTTGTCCCGGGCGTCGAATCGCACATCGATGGCGCTGCGCTCCACTCCCGGCACGGACATCTATCACGAGTCGATGGAGCAGCTTCATCAACGGCTGTCTGCGACGGGTTGGCGGCTGGTCTATGTTGACCATCAGCCGCGTCTTCTACACCCCGACGGCCTGATCTCGTTCACCATCGCTTCTGGTACGAATGTCGCCGATCCCGATCATCGTCGGAAGCCGCGCACGCGCCGTAAGGGCAAGGCGACACGTGAGTCGCTGGCCGGTCCCCGTGTGCAAATGGCGGCCCTGTTCGAGGTGCCTGAGATTGAGCAGGAGCAGGAATTGGTGGCTGCCGCACAGGCGGCGCCCCTGTGGCTGCTGGTGCACGAGCGCACCGACCGTGGCCTCAACCTTGAACTGTCCCGCCCGGCGGAGATGACCGCCAGCGGAATCGTCACAGACTGGGACGATCGCATCGTCATCGGATTCCTCGACCTCGACGGCGACCTGTCGGTCTTCGACGATCCTGACGATGATGGGATCGATGTCGCAGTCGAGCCGATCTGACGACCGCACCTCCTGAGCATGTTCAATCCATCGCGCCTGAAGCTGGCTCGTCAACGTTTGGCGTTGACATTGACCAAACTCGCCGACCAAAGCGGCGTCTCTCTCCGATCGCTGACCAACTACGAGAACGGCAAGCTCGCCCCGAACGAGGAGAATCTCCTCAAACTTGCCAGGGCTCTCTCCGTGCCGCCGAAGTTCTTCGATCGTGACACGGCCGAGACCATCCCGGTCGAGGCGGCCAGTTTCCGCAAACTCAGCAAGACCACTGCCACCAGACGCGATGCAGTCCTGGCCAGCGCAACTCTTGCCGTCGAGTTCTTCGCGGTGATCGAGTCAAAGTTCAAGCTGCCTGCGCCGGATACCCCTTCGTTTGACAAGCTCTCACCTGAAGAGGCGGCCGATCTGGTCCGTCACCGATGGAACCTCGGCGACCGGCCGATCCCGAACATGATCCACCTGCTGGAGTCGAAGGGAGTCCGCGTCGCGGCGCTCCGCCATGAGTACACGGACATCGACGCGTTCTGTTTCGTACGCGACAGCTCACCGTACGTGTTTCTCAACACCTCAAGGTCAGGAGAGCGGCAACGCTTCGACGCTGCTCATGAACTTGGCCACCTCGTTCTCCACGGCGAACAAGACATGGACCCAAGCACCTCCAAGGAACGAGAGGCAGAAGCCAACCGGTTCGCGGCTACCTTCCTGATGCCGCGCACGGCCGTCCTCGCGCAATCCATGCACAACGCGAGCCTCGAACGCATCCTCGCTGCCCGCTCGTTCTGGAAAGTCTCCGCGATGGCAATGACGCATCGGCTCCACGAACTAGACCTCGTGAGCGACTGGCAGTACCGCAACACGTGCATGACTCTGTCCGAGCGGGGATACCGTTCGGCAGAACCAGGTGGCATCGTCCCGGAAACTTCACAACTACTGCGCAAGGTCATGTTCGGCTCCGCCAGCAAAGTGAACGTCCGCGATGCCGCAAGCGACCTCGATCTGTATCAAGACGATGTTCGTGACTTCATCCGCGACCTTGTTCCGGTAGCCGCATGAAATTATTGCGCCGTGGCCTCGATGGCGATCGCTCTCTTGTCGCTGGCCGAGTAGGCCACCCATGACTGATCGCATCAACGCGTTTCCGCTGGGGACGGTCGAGGGAGTCTCGAAGATCATTGGCGACCTTTACAGCGGGACCGAGCTCACCCGCATTACCGCTGAAGTGCCGCTTCGCTCCGACCCGGGCGAAGGACACACCAAATGGCGACGCCTCGCTCACGCCGTCTCCAACAACCAGGCGAAGACCGGCACGGGTAACGCACTGATAGGGCTTGTCCGGGCCGCCATGCGGCCAGAGCGAACGCTCGACCGCAAGCCGCGCGCCGACGTCGCTCGTGACGAGCTGAATCAGGTCCTGTCTTTGGTGAGCCTCAAGGTCCTCCCCGACGGCCGGGTCGCGAAGACCAAGAAGGCATCTACCGACACCGAAGCGCTGGCCCGGTCAGAACGGCTCCATGAACCGCACTGAGTTTGTTGGAGGCTCCTGACCTTGGAAACGAGGATGGAGTCATGGTGTCGA
>JBQGOU010000222.1:0-5869 GCA_052086865.1 Cellulomonadaceae bacterium | reverse complement strand
GAGCATCTTCTTCATGGAGCCCATGGTGCGCATGCCCTGCATCTGGACCAGGAAGTCCTCGAGCGTGAAGTCCTCCCCGCTCGCAACCTTCGCCGCCATCGCCTCGGCCTGCTCGGCGTCGAAGGCCTTCTCGGCCTGCTCGATGAGCGTGAGCACATCGCCCATGTCGAGGATGCGCGAGGCCATGCGGTCCGGGTGGAACGACTCGAAGTCGGTGAGCTTCTCCCCCGTCGAGGCGAACAGGATCGGCTTGCCCGTCACGCGTGCAACCGACAGCGCGGCGCCACCGCGGGCGTCGCCGTCGAGCTTGGTCAGCACGACGCCGGTGAAGGCGACCCCGTCGGCGAAGGCCTGAGCCGTGGCGACGGCGTCCTGTCCGATCATCGCGTCGATGACGAACAGGATCTCGTCCGGCTGCGTCGCGTCCCGGATGTCCGCGGCCTGGCGCATGAGCTCGGCGTCGACACCCAGCCGGCCGGCCGTGTCGATGATGACGACGTCGTGCTGGCGGGTCGTGGCCGCCTGCAGACCTCCCCGGGCCACCGCGACCGGGTCACCGGTGGGGACCTCGTCCTCGCCGGCCACCCCGGGGTGGGGGGCGTACACGGGCACCCCGGCGCGCTCGGCGACGACGGTGAGCTGCGTGACGGCGTTGGGCCGCTGCAGGTCCGCAGCGACCAGCAACGGGGTGTGCCCCTGCTCGCGCAGGAACAGGGCGAGCTTGCCGGCGAGCGTCGTCTTCCCGGCACCCTGGAGACCGGCGAGCATGATCACCGTCGGCGGGTTCTTCGCGAAGCGCAGACCGCGCTGCTGGCCGCCCAGGATCGTCACCAGCTCGTCGTTGACGATCTTGACGACCTGCTGCGCAGGGTTCAGCGCCCCGGAGACCTCGGACGACAGCGCCCGCTCACGCACCGCGGCCGTGAACTCGCGCACGACGGTGACAGCCACGTCGGCGTCCAGCAGGGCACGCCGGATCTCCCGGATCGTGGCGTCGATGTCGGCCTGGGACAGCCGTCCGCGCGCGCGGAGGTTCTTGAAAGTCGAAGTCAGGCGGTCAGAGAGGGTGGCAAACACCGGGCAGTCCTCACCGTGGGCGTGGGCGTACGTGCGAGGGATCAGCCTACCCGTCCCGGTCGGAGCCCACCGAGGCCGGCACCTCGTGCCCCTCCTGGTCCAGCCGTGCCCGCGCACGAGCAGTCAGATCGTCGACCAGCCGCGCCCGCCACGTCGTCCACGCCGCGGGACCGAGGGAGCTCGAGTCCGCCTCGGTGAGAACCCGCAGGGTGTCGAGCAGGTCCCGGCGGTGGTCCACGGCGTCGAGCAGCTCGGTGACCGTGGCGGGATCGCTGGGATCAGCCGTGGTCGCCAGGCGGGACAGGGTCAGGTGGTGGGCCACCAGGCGCTGCACGTCGGCCACGGTGTGCGGGGCGAAGCCCATGCGCCCGAGGATCGCGGGCACGAGCGCCGCCCCCGTCACCGAGTGGTCATCGGATCCCGCCCGCTTGCCGATGTCGTGCAGCAGCGCGGCGAGCAGCAGCGTGTCCGGGTCCGCGACCTGGCGCTTGTCCCGCCCGGCACGCGCCACCACCTCCACCAGGTGGCGGTCCACGGTGTGGCGGTGGATCGCGGCGCGCTGCGGACGGTTGCGCACCCCGGCCCACTCCGGGATCCACCGGGTCACCGCACCCGCGAGGTCGAGGGCCTCCCACACGGGGATCTGCGCCGTGCGCGAGCCGAGCAGACCGAGCAGGAACGCGCGGGCAGGGCGGGGCCAGGGCTCGGGCAGCGGGGGGCACTTGGCCAAGGAGCTTCCCGTCACCGGGGACAGCGCGAGCCCGGTGCGTGCGGCCGTGGCCGCGGCGCGCAGCGGGAGCAGGGGGTCCTTCTCCGGATGCGCGTCGACCGCGAGCACGAGCTCGCCGTCGTGCTCGACGAGCCCGTCCCCGACGGGCTGCAGCCGGGGCGGCGTGCGCCGGCCCCGCACGATCATGGGACGGCGGCTGAGCAGCGGGCGTTGCAGCTCGCGCCGCGCCCGGCGCGCCGTGGTGTCGAGCGCATAGGAGATCGTGCGCCCGGACTCGGCCAGGGAGGCGAGCAGATCGTCCGGGTCGGCGAAGCCGAGCAGCGCCGCAACCTCCTCCTGGTCGGCGAGCACGAGGCGGTTCGTGGCGCGTCGCGTGACGAGCGACACCGCGTCCCGCACGTCGAGCAGGTGCGCGTAGGCGTCGTCGACGGCGCCGTGCGGACGGTCGGTGATCCACGAGGCGGCCAGGGCGGAGAGGACGATGGCGTCGCGAATCCCCCCACGGGCTTCCTTGATGTCCGGTTCGATGAGGTAGGCGAGCTCGCCCGAGCGCTCCGCGCGTGCCTTGGTCGAGCCGAGCAGCTCCGGCAGCCGCCGCCGGGTGGCCGCCCGCCAGTCCTGCAGCACCGCGGAGGACGCGCGGTGCACGAGCGAGAGGTCGCCGGCGACCGGGCGCACGTCGAGGAGCCCGACCGCCGCCGGGACGTCCTTGGAGGCGACCTGCCGGCACTGGGCCAGGGAGCGCACGGAGTGGTCCAGGTCGAGGTCCGCGTCCCAGATCGGGTACCACAGGCTCTCGGCAATCTCCGCGAGCTCGGGCGCCTTGTGGCTGCGCCCGTCGTGCAGCAGCACCAGGTCGAGGTCGCTGATCGGGCCGGCCTCGCCCCGTGCGAGGCTGCCGACGGCGGCCAGCGCCAGCCCGTGCGTCTGCTCGCCCACCACCTCGTCCCACAGACCCGCCAACGCGGTGACGGTGCTCTCGCCGATCTCCGCGCGGGCCCGGGTGCCCGGCACGCCCTGCTCGAGAAGCTCCCGGGCTCGTCGGAGCCGAAAGGACTTGAGGTCCCGCACCCCGGGAACGGGGTGCGGGACCTCGGCCTCACGACTCGCGGCCTCGTCGGGCCGTTCGTCCATGTCCGGTTCTCCTACAGCGCGTCCACGCCGTGCTCGCCGGTGCGGACCCGGGTGACGTCCTCGACCGGAACTGTCCACACCTTGCCGTCACCGATCTTGCCGGTCTGCGCCGCGGTCACGATGACCTCGGTGACCGTGGTGGCGTCCGCGTCGTTGACGAGGATCTCGATGCGGACCTTGGGCACGAGGTCGACCGTGTACTCCGCGCCGCGGTAGACCTCCGTGTGGCCCTTCTGACGACCGTAGCCGCTGGCCTCGCTGACCGTCATCCCGCGCACGCCGACCGCCTCGAGCGCCGACTTCACGTCGTCCAGCCGATGCGGCTGGATGATTCCTGTGACGAGCTTCATGCCTTACCCTCCGTAATCACTCGGCCGGAGCCGATCGTCTCGTATGCCTGCTCGCCGTGCTCGCCGAGGTCGATCCCGCGGATCTCCTCCTCCTCGGGCACGCGCCAGCCCATCGTCGCCTTGATCGCGAAGCCCAGCACCCCGGTGACGACCGCCGAGATGACGATCGCGACGAGCGCGATGATGATCTGCACGACCAGCAGGCCGCCACCACCACCGTAGAAGAGCCCCTCGTTGTCAGCCACGATCGAGAAGAACCCGAGCGCCACGGTGCCGACGAGACCGCCGACGAGGTGGACACCGACGACGTCGAGGGAGTCGTCGTAGTTCAGCTTGTACTTCAGGCCGACCGCCATCGAGCACAGGACACCGGCGATGACACCGATGAACAACGCACCGATGGGCGAGACGTAACCGGCACCCGGCGTGATAGCCACCAGACCGGCGACGATTCCGGAGGCGGCACCCAGCGAGGTGGCGTGCCCGTCACGGATCTTCTCCGTGATCAGCCAGCCGCAGATGGCCGCGGCGGTGGCGGTGGTCGTGTTGACCCACGCCAGACCCGCGTCGCCGTTCGCGCCGTAGGCGGAACCGGCGTTGAAGCCGAACCAGCCGAACCACAGCAGCGCAGCGCCGAGCATGACGAAGGGCAGGTTGTGCGGACGCATCGGCTCCTTGCCGAAGCCCTTGCGCGCACCGATGATCAGCGCGAGGACCAGGCCGGCGACACCGGCGTTGATGTGCACGACGGTTCCACCCGCGAAGTCGAGCGGCGGGGCGATCGAGGCGAAGGGCCCGTCGTCGGACAGCAGGCCGCCGCCCCACACCATGTGGGCGAGCGGGAAGTAGGACAAGGTCACCCACAGCGCGGTGAAGACCATCCAGCTGCCGTACTTCACGCGGTCTGCGATGGCGCCCGAGATCAGCGCCGTGGTGATGATGGCGAAGGTCGCCTGGAAGCCGACGTCCACGATGACGGGCAGGCCGTCACTGAGGATGTAGTCCCCCGCCTCGTCGTAGATGGCCCCCTGCAGCCCGAACTGGTCGAACGGGTTGCCGAACAGGCCCCCGATGCTGTCGGCGCTGTAGGACATCGACCAGCCCCACAGCACGTAGATGACGCCGATGACGGCCATGGCGCCGAACGACATCATCATCATGTTCAGGACGCTCTTGCTCCGCACCATGCCGCCGTAGAAGAACGCCAGCCCGGGGGTCATGAGCAGCACGAGCGATGCTGAGACCAGCATCCACGCGGTTACTCCGGTATCCAACATCGAGTGATCCCATCTCTTCGCCCAGCCCTTGCGGCCGGCCCGGGATCCACTGTGTCGGTCTCGCGTTTCGACGCGCGTCCCGTCGTGTTACGGACGCGTGACGAAACCGCTCGCGAGGTAAACCTCTCGTTTCGCGATCACCTGACGGTCCGATTCGTCCCGAGTTTCGGACGCGCCGGACCGCGCGCGACGGTCAGCCGAGCAGGCCGTCCACGAACTCGGCGGCGTCGAACGGCGCGAGGTCGTCGGGCCCCTCGCCGAGGCCCACCAGCTTGACTGGGACACCGAGCTCACGCTGGACCGCAATGACGATGCCGCCCTTGGCGGTGCCGTCGAGCTTGGTCAGGACGATGCCGGTGACGCCGGCAACCTCCCCGAAGACGCGGGCCTGGTTGAGCCCGTTCTGCCCGGTGGTCGCATCGAGCACGAGCAGCACCTCGCCGACCGGGGCCTCCTTGGTGATGACCCGGCGGATCTTGCCCAGCTCGTCCATCAGGCCGGCCTTGTTCTGCAGACGGCCCGCGGTGTCCACGAGCACCACGTCCGCACCGTCGGCCTTGGCGCGCTTGACGGCCTCGAAGGCCACGGAGGCGGGGTCCGCGCCCTCCCGGTCCGACTGGACCGTCGGCACCCCGACGCGCGACCCCCAGGTGGTCAGCTGGTCCGCCGCGGCCGCCCGGAAGGTGTCGGCCGCGCCCAGCACGACCTGGGACCCGCCCGCCACCAGGACGCGCGCAAGCTTGCCGACCGTCGTCGTCTTCCCGGTGCCGTTGACCCCGACGACGAGCACGACCGCGGGCATGTCGGGGTCCGCTGCGCTGGGCGTGGTCGCCAGGGACCGGTCCAGGTGCGGGTCGATGAGCGCCACCAGCTCGGTACGCAGCAGCTCGCGTACGGCGTCCGGGTCCTTCAGGCCCTGCACCCGCACAGCCGTGCGCAGCGAGTCGATGAGCTCACCCGTCGGCCCGGCGCCGACGTCGGCGAGCAGCAGGGTCTCCGCGAGCTCGTCCCAGTCGTCCTCGGTCAGGTGGTCGCGCGAGAGGACGGCCAGGAGCTTGGCTCCCAGCGGTGAACCGGACCGTGCGAGCCGGTCGCGCAGCCGCGCCAGGCGTCCGCCGACGGCCTCGGGCACCTCGAACCCGGGTGCGGTCTCCGGCGCGGTGGAGGCCGGTGTCACGGGCGCGGGAGCTGCGGCGGACTCGGCCGGCGGGGCGTGCGGGGCGACCTCGGCAGGCGGCGCGGTGGGCGGCACGGGCTCGACGGGCGGCGCGGGCGTGGCCGGCGGCGCCGTGGGCGCGGCA
>JBQGOU010000221.1:0-6028 GCA_052086865.1 Cellulomonadaceae bacterium | reverse complement strand
CGGGTCGGTGGAGACCAGCAGGACCCGGTTGCCCCGGCGTGCGAGGTCGACCGCGGTGGCGCAGGCGATGCTCGTCTTCCCGACACCGCCCTTCCCGGTCAGGAACAGGAACCTCGGGGGGTTGTGCAGCAGCTCAATCATCTCCGATCAGCCCTACGCCTGAGAACCGGACTGGATGGTCACCGACTGGGCCGAACCGCAGCATCCCGACGACACCGGGGCCTCGTCACTACAGCACACCGACGCTGCCGGAATGGGCGTGGCGTTACCGCAGCATCCAGTCGCCGCATTCTCGGCGGGCGCCTCGACGCCGGCGATCCGGGCCAGCTCGGCGCGGGAGGGGTAGCGTCCGGTGGCGACCGTCACGTCGTCGACGACGATCAGCGGCAACCCGGACGCGCCGACCTTCTGCACGAAGGCCCGCGCGACGGCGCTGTCAGCGAACGCGGCGGGGTCCTGGGCCAAGTTGGCCCGGCGCACCGACACGCCTTGCCGGGTGAGCCAGTCAAGGTCGGCGGTGAAGTCGACCAGCGCCTGGTCGGGGTCGGAGCCGCACACCCCGGTGTTGCAGCACAGCGGGCCTTCGAAGACTTGGATCATGAGGACGCCTCTCTCGGATTGATGTTCGGCAATATGAAGAATAGGACTCATATCGACGTCTGTCAATCTGAGGTGGTAGGCTGGCGCGCATGGCTCAGCACCTCCCGATCATCGACTGCACCCCGCAGGGGGGGTCGACGCTCGCCGACGAGGAGGCCGAGCGGGTCGCCGCCACCTTCAAGGCGCTCTCTGATCCGGTCCGGGTCAAGCTGCTGCATCACATCTCGGCGAACTGCTGCTCCAGCGTGTGCGCCTGTCACATGCCCGACAGTCTTGGCATCAGCCAGCCAACCCTCTCCTACCACCTGGCACGACTGGTCAAGGCCGGGCTCATCAGCCGGGAGATGCGCCACAAGTGGGCGCACTACCACGCCACGCCGCAGGGCCTGGCGACCGTGCGAGCATTCCTCGCCGGACTACCCGACCCGGACAAGTGCTCGGCAGACCCGTCGACCACCTGCTGACCCACCACACCCACGACAGCCGCCCTCCACAGTCGACACCGCCCCGAAAGCTGTGACGCTATGGGAGCAACAGGCCTGCCCATCGCGCCGAGCAGCACCCGCCACCCCCGGGTGCATCTTGCTTCGATCTCCTTCAATATAGATACATGTCGATGCAAGATGTGGAACTCGTGATCGTCGGGTCCGGCCCAGCCGGATACACCGCAGCTGTCTACGCCGCGCGAGCAGGCCTCGCGCCGGTCGTCCTGGCCGGATCAGTGACGGCAGGCGGAGCGCTGATGACGACCACGGAGGTCGAAAACTTCCCCGGCTTCACCGACGGCATCCAAGGCCCCGAGCTGATGGAAGCGATGCGCGCCCAGGCAGAGCGCTTCGGCGCCCGCATCATCTACGACGACGCGACCGGTCTTGCACTCACCGAATCCACGAAGTTCATCGAGACCAGCAGCAGCGGAACCTTCCAGGCGCGCGCCGTGATTCTGACGATGGGGTCCGCATATCGCAAGCTCGGTCTCCCTGAGGAAGCCCGATTCTCGGGACATGGCCTGTCATGGTGCGCGACCTGCGACGGCTTCTTCTTCCGTGACCGGGAAATCGCGGTCATCGGCGGTGGCGATTCCGCGATGGAAGAAGCACTGTTCTTGACGCGCTTCGCCGCCAAGGTCACGCTCGTCCACCGGCGCGGCGACTTCCGGGCGTCCCGGATCATGGCCGAGCGGGCATTGGCCGACCCCAAGATCGAGGTCGCATGGAACAGCGAGGTGACCGCGATCCTCGGCGAGACGAACGTCACCGGTCTGCGACTGCGCGACACGATCACAGGCGCCGAACGAGTGCTGGATGTGTCGGGCATTTTCGTCGCAATCGGGCACGACCCGCGCTCCGAGCTTGTCGCCGACCAAGTGTCCACCGACGCAGAGGGGTACGTCATCGTGGCCCATCCAACGACACACACCAACGTGGCCGGCGTATTCGCCGCCGGTGACCTGGTGGATCACAACTACCGACAGGCGATCACGGCCGCCGGCACCGGCTGCGCCTCCGCCGTGGACGCGCAGCACTATCTGTCGACTCTCGATCTACCCACCCAGATAGAGAGTCCCACTCTGGAGGTTTGCGCATGAGCATCACCCACGTCACCGACGCCACATTTGTCAGTGAAGTGCTCGAATCAGACCTTCCGGTCGTAGTCGACATCTGGGCCGCGTGGTGCGGCCCATGCAAGGCCATCGCTCCGATCTTGGAGCGCTTGGCCACCGAGTATGCGGGCCGGGTCAAGATCGTCAAGATCGACGCGGACGCCAATCCCGAGACCGTGACCACAGCTGGTGTCACCTCGATCCCCACTCTTTCCTTCTACCGCGACGGCGAGCGGGTCGACATGCTGATCGGCGCACACCCAAAGCCGTCCATTGCCGCGAAGATCGACGGACTCCTGGCATGACCGCGACCGCAACGGCGCCCACACGCGCCGCTCCGAAGCGCTTGCCCGGCCTCGACCGTTGGCTGCCGCTGTGGATCGGACTGGCGATGATCGCAGGCCTCCTACTCGGCCGTCTCGTCCCCGCCGTCTCCGATGTGCTCTCCCACCTGGAGGTGGGAGGCATCTCGGTACCGATCGGGCTGGGGCTGCTCGTGATGATGTACCCCGTGCTCGCAAAGGTCCGCTACGACAAGATCGCGGCCGTCACGGGCGACAAGCGCCTCCTAGTCTCATCCCTGGTCCTGAACTGGATCATCGGCCCGGCGGTCATGTTCGCCCTCGCCTGGCTGTTCCTGCCTGATCTGCCGGAGTACCGCACGGGGCTCATCATCGTGGGACTGGCCCGCTGCATCGCGATGGTCGTGATCTGGAACGACCTGGCCTGTGGCGACCGAGAGGCCACCGCCGTGCTGGTCGCGATCAACTCCATCTTCCAGGTCGTCGCGTTCTCGCTGCTCGGCTGGTTCTACCTCACCGTACTGCCCGGCTGGCTCGGCCTCGATACCCAAGGTCTGGAAGTGTCAGTCGGGCAGATCGCGCTGAATGTCCTGGTCTTCCTCGGCGTCCCGCTCATCGCCGGGTTCGCCTCGCGGTGGATCGGCGAGAAGCGCCGAGGACGCGACTGGTACGAGAACCGATTCCTCCCCAGAGTGGGGCCGTGGGCGCTCTATGGGTTGCTGTTCACCATCGTGCTGCTCTTCGCGCTCCAAGGCGAAGCGATCACATCCAGTCCGTTCGATGTCGCCCGGATCGCCCTGCCGCTACTGGTCTACTTCGCGCTGATATGGTTCGTCGGGCTCTTGCTCGGCAAGGGTCTCGGACTGGGCTATGCCCGCTCCACCACGCTGGCATTCACGGCGGCGGGCAACAATTTCGAACTTGCCATCGCGGTCGCGATCGGCACCTTCGGCGCGGCATCTGGACAGGCCCTCGCGGGGGTCGTCGGCCCACTCATCGAAGTCCCCGTACTCGTCGGCCTCGTCTACGTCTCGCTGTGGGCCGCACGCGCCTGGTTCCACACCGACCCCTACGCTTCGGACACCGCCACGACCGAACTGAGGAGGACACCATGATCGAAACACCCACAACGGTCGAGACGTGCGCACCTGCCGAGGCGCACGCGATCGGCCTCGACGTCGCTACCACCGTGGCCAACACGTTGAAGGCGCTGGCTGACCCGCTCCGGCTCCGGATGCTGTCGGCCATCGCCACCGACCCGCGCGGCGAGTCCTGTGTCTGCGACCTCGCCGACCTCGCCGACGTCTCCCAGCCCACCATCTCCCACCACCTGAAGGTCCTGAAGGACACCGGCCTGCTCAGCTCTCAGCGGCGTGGCACCTGGGTGTACTACCGCATCGTCGCCACCCGACAGGCGGCCGTCACGGCCCTCCTGGACGGCTTCGCGTCCACCGTCACCTCCGAGCCCGCCGAGGACCGGCCCGAGTCCCCGCGCGAGGTCGACGCGCACGTCATCGATCGCCTCGCCGAAGAGCTGGCCGACGAATACGACACGCTGAGTCGTGACCTGGTGGTCACGATGGTGCGGGAGTCCTACGCCGGTCTCCTCCGGTCCGCGAAGATCGCCCGGCACCTGGTACCTTTCACCGAGCGCTTCGCCCGCCAGCGCCTGACCGACCTCACCCGCGACCGCGAGACGGGTGTACCGCAGGTGCTGTTCGTGTGCGTGCAGAACGCCGGCCGCTCCCAGCTCGCGGCCGCGCTGGTGAACCAGATGGCCGATGGCAAGGTCGTCGCCCGCTCTGCCGGGTCACGACCGGCACCAGATGTCCACCCGCACGTGCGCTCGCTGCTCACCGAGATCGAGGGAGAGGACGCCGCTATCGAGCGGTTCCCCAAGCCGCTTACCGACGACGCGGTCCGCGCCGCCGATGTCGTCATCACCATGGGCTGCGACGACGTGTGCCCGATCATCCCCGGCGTCCGCTACGAGGACTGGGCTGTCGGAGACCCCGCCCTCGCCTCTGCCGAGGGCGTCGAAGCCATCCGCGACGACATCGCCGCCCGCGTCCGCACCCTGCTCGACTCCCTCACCAGCCGCTAACGAAAGAGACCCGACCATGACCGACACCAAGCCGTCCGTGCTGTTCGTTTGCATCCACAACGCCGGCCGCTCCCAGATGGCAGCCGGCTACCTCCGCCACCTCGCCGGCGACCGGATCGAGGTCCGCTCCGCCGGCTCCATGCCCGCCGACCAGATCAATCCCACCGCCGTCGAAGCCATGCGCGAAGAGGGCATCGACATCACAGCGGAGCAGCCCAAGGTGCTCACGCCCGAGGCCGTCCAAGCCTCCGATGTCGTCATCACGATGGGGTGCGGCGACGCCTGCCCGTTCTACCCCGGCAAGCGCTACGAGGACTGGAAGCTCGATGACCCGGCGGGCCAGGGCATCGAGCTCGTGCGCCCCATTCGTGACGAGATCAAAGCCCGAATCCAGGAGTTGATCGCCTCCATCAGCAACTAGGCGCTGCCTCCCCTGGCGGGAGGCAGCGCCTCCAGCTGCACGCCGACCTAGATGTACCCGGCCAGGACGTTGGTAGCAGCGCGTCTGCTTGAACGGGTGAGAACCTCCGGATG
Organism: Cellulomonadaceae bacterium; assembly: GCA_052086865.1. Taxonomy (GTDB): domain Bacteria; phylum Actinomycetota; class Actinomycetes; order Actinomycetales; family Cellulomonadaceae; genus Flavimobilis. The sequence goes on along the minus strand of JBQGOU010000221.1, from coordinate 885 downwards.
GGATGTGGCGTGTCTACGGCCCATTCCAGCGCGGAGGTTCTCGTGTCCCACGGTAGTGCCCGGTTGACCGTTCATGGTCGACTACTGATCGTTCAACGCCATCAAGCCGGTTGGCCTCAGAGCCACATCGCTGCGGCGATGGGTGTCTCCCGCAAGTGCGTGAGGACCTGGCTCGACCGGTACGCCGCCGACGGCGAAGCCGGTTTGGTGACCCGGTCGTCGCGGCCACACACCATGCCGACCCGCACCAGCCCCGAGATCGAGCAGAAGGTCCTGACTGCCCGGGCCGAGTATCGCGACGGGCCCGACGTGCTCGGCCCCAGGCTCGGCATGCCGGCCCGGACGGTGTCTCGGATCCTGCGCCGCCACCGGGTACCGTACCTGCGCGAGTGCGACCCGATCACCGGCGAGGTGATCCGCTCCTCCAAACAGACCGCGACCCGCTACGAACGGGACCGGCCCGGTGAGTTGGTCCACATGGACGTCAAGAAGCTCGGCAAGATCCCCGACGGCGGCGGCTGGAAAGCTCACGGCCGGGCCGCGACCAACGCTGAGCGACACAAACGCGACAAGATCGGCTACGACTACGTCCATAGCCTGGTCGATGACCACTCCCGGCTCGCCTACAGCGAAGTCCTGCCCGACGAGAAGGGCCCCACCTGCGCAGCGTTCCTCACCCGCGCGATCAACTACTTCGCCGCCCACGGCATCCCCCGGATCGAACGCTTGATGACCGACAACGCCTGGGCCTACCAATGGTCAGTCCGCGGCGTGTGTGCCGACCTCGGCATCATCCAGAAGTTCATCAAACCCCACTGCCCCTGGCAGAATGAACCGCCCTGAGTTTGTTGGAGGCTCCTGACCTTGGAAACGAGGATGGAGTCA
>JBQGOU010000220.1:0-6067 GCA_052086865.1 Cellulomonadaceae bacterium | reverse complement strand
CGACCTTCTGACCCCGTACGTGCTCGGTGGAAAGATCGGCCTCTTCGGTGGTGCCGGTGTCGGTAAGACCGTCCTCATCCAGGAGATGATCCAGCGTGTTGCGCAGGATCACGGTGGTGTGTCTGTGTTCGCCGGTGTCGGTGAGCGCACCCGTGAGGGCAACGACTTGATCGCCGAGATGGAAGAGGCCGGCGTCTTCGACAAGACCGCTCTCGTCTTCGGCCAGATGGACGAGCCGCCGGGAACGCGTCTGCGCGTCGCCCTGTCGGCACTGACGATGGCGGAGTACTTCCGCGACGTGCAGAAGCAGGACGTGCTGCTGTTCATCGACAACATCTTCCGCTTCACGCAGGCCGGCTCCGAGGTCTCGACCCTGCTCGGCCGCATGCCGTCCGCGGTGGGCTACCAGCCCAACCTCGCGGACGAGATGGGCCAGCTGCAGGAGCGCATCACCTCGACGCGCGGTCACTCGATCACCTCGCTGCAGGCCATCTACGTGCCCGCGGACGACTACACCGACCCGGCCCCGGCCACGACCTTCGCGCACCTCGACGCCACCACGGAGCTCAGCCGTGAGATCGCCTCACGCGGTCTGTACCCGGCGATCGACCCGCTGGCCTCGACCTCGCGCATCCTCGACCCGCGCTACGTGGGCCAGGAGCACTACGACACCGCGACGCGCGTGAAGCAGATCCTGCAGCGCAACAAGGAGCTGCAGGACATCATCGCGATCATGGGTGTGGACGAGCTCTCCGAAGAGGACAAGACGGTCGTCTCGCGGGCGCGGCGCATCGAGCAGTTCCTGTCGCAGAACACCTACATGGCGGAGCAGTTCACCTCGGTTCCGGGGTCCACCGTCCCGTTGACCGAGACCGTCGAGGCGTTCTCCAAAATCGCCGACGGCGAGTTCGACCACATTGCCGAGCAGGCCTTCTTCAACATCGGTGGCCTCGAGGACCTCGAGCGCAACTGGGCCCGTCTGCAGAAGGAGTACGGCGTCTGACCGCCGTCCCGACCCGTCCGAGCGAGAGCGCAACCCTGGAGTCCATGTGGCACAGCTTGAGGTAGACCTGGTCGCAGCCGACCGCCCGGTGTGGACCGGCACCGCGGACTTCGTCAGCGCGCCCGCACACGACGGCGAGATCGGGATCCTGCCCGGGCACTCGCCCATGCTCGCGCCGCTGCGCGCCGGCAAGGTGCGAGTGCGGGCGGGATCGGGATCGGCCCAGGAGTTCGAGGTCAGCGGGGGGTTCATCTCCGTGGACGAGGACCAGGTGACGATCGTCGCGGACGACGTCACCTCCGACGCGAACCGCTGACGCACGGAGGCCGGCGTGGGTGAGCTGATCTGGGTCGTCGCCATCATCGCGGGGATCGTGCTGATCGGCGCCGGTCTGCTCACCTCGCGGATCCGGACCCTGGCGCACCGCGTCGGATCCTTCGACTGCCGGATCGAGTCAGGCACGACGGTCGTGCAGGGCATCGCACACTATGGTGTGCGGGAGCTGTACTGGTGGCGGCTGTGGTCGCTCAGCCCCCGGCCTGCGCGGATCTGGAACCGCCAGGAGCTACAGATCCAGGACGCCGAGGAGATCGAGGTCCCCGGCAAGACGGGGATCTACCGGATCCGGTGCCGCTACCGCGGCACCGAGCTCAGCCTGCAGATGTCGCTCGCCGCATTCGCGGGGCTCACCTCCTGGTTGGAGGCGGCGCCGCCGGCGGCGCACGGCATCACGGCCTGAGCTCCGCCAGAGATGTGAAGGGAGCACCACCGTGCGGCTCGTGATCGCCCGCTGCGCAGCGCACTACTCGGGACGCCTGGGCGCCCACCTGCCGCTGGCGACCCGGCTGATCGTGGTCAAGGCGGACGGCAGCGTCCTGCTGCACTCGGACGGCGGCTCCTACAAGCCGCTGAACTGGATGAGCCCGCCATGTGCCATGGCCACCTTCGCTCCCGACGACGAGGCGGTGGGCCGCGGGGTGCGCGAGGTGTGGGTGGTGCAGCACGCGAAGTCGGACGATCGCCTCGAGATCGAGCTGCACGAGGTGCTGCACGACTCGACACACCAGCTCGGCCTGGATCCCGGCCTCGTCAAGGACGGGGTGGAGGCGCACCTGCAGGAGATGCTCGCCGCGCAGATCGAGCTGCTCGGTGGTGGGCACACGCTGGTGCGGCGCGAGTACCCGACCGCGATCGGACCCGTCGACATCCTGGCCCGTGACCCCGCCGGGGTGGCCGTCGCGGTCGAGATCAAGCGGCGCGGCGACATCGACGGCGTCGAGCAGCTCACCCGGTACCTCGACCTGCTCAACCGGGACCCGCTGCTGGCACCGGTCCGCGGCGTGTTCGCCGCTCAGGAGATCAAGCCCCAGGCGCGCGTGCTGGCCACCGACCGCGGCATCGCCTGCCTCGTGCTGGACTACGACGCGATGCGCGGCGTGGACGACGTGGACTCCCGCCTGTTCTGAGCGACGCACCGTGCACCGGGCGCCGCGAACCTGGCACGATGGGCGCATGGCTGAGATCACGGCAGGTCAGCGACTGCTCCGCGGCCGGGTGGTGCTGCCCGAGGAGGTCCTCGAGGACGGCGTCATCCTGGTGGCCGACGGCCGAATCGAGCTCGTCGGGCTCGCGCAGGGTGCGGCCGCGGACGGCTTCGGCGAGCTCCTCGACGAGGTTCCACCCCCCGGACCCGATGTCGTCCTGATCCCGGGGCTGGTGGACGTGCACTGTCACGGCGGGGGCGGGGCGAGCTTCCCGGACGCCGAAGATGCCGCCACCGCGATGACGGCGGTCCTTGAGCACCGCCGGCACGGCACCACGAGCCTGGTCGCCTCGCTCGTCACGGCCGCGCCCGAGACGCTGCGCGCGCGCACGGACGTGCTGCGCGCCCTGGCCGATGCCGGCGAGATCGCCGGCATCCACCTCGAGGGCCCGTTCGTCTCGGCCCGCCGCTGCGGTGCGCAGGACCCCGCGCTGATCCAGGACCCCGACCCGGCGCTGGTGCGCGAGCTGGCGGACCGTGCCGGCGGCCACCTCATGACGATGACGTTGGCCCCGGAGCGCCCGGGCAACCTCGGCCCGGGCGGCGTGAGCGCCGCCCTGGTCGCCGCCGGCGCGCTGCCCTCCTTCGGCCACACCGACGCCGAGTCCGGTGAGATGCGTGCCGGCCTCGAGGAGGCCTACCGATTGCTGGGCGCGGCCGAGGCCGCGGCGCGTTCGCGCCGGCCGACGGTCACCCACCTGTTCAACGGCATGCGCCCGCTGCACCACCGGGAGGACGGCCCCGTCCCCGATGCGCTGGCCGCCGCGGGCCAGGGCCGTGCCGTGCTCGAGCTGGTGGGTGACGGGACCCATCTGCACCCCGCGCTCGTCCGCGACGTGTTCGACCTGGTCGGGGCGCAGAGCATCGCGCTGGTCACCGACGCGATGGCCGCGGCCGGGATGCCCGACGGCGCCTACCGGCTCGGTTCTGCCGCGGTGGTGGTGCGCGGCGGCGTGGCCCGGCTTGCCGAGGGCGACGCAATCGCCGGGGGAACCGCGCACCTGATCGACGTCGTCCGCGTCGCGGTCGACGCCGGCGTGCCCCTGGCCGCCGCCGTGCGCGCCGCGAGCCTGACCCCCGCCACCGTGCTGGGCAGAACCGACGTCGGCGCCATCGAGGAGGGCCGCCGGGCCGACCTGGTCGTGCTCGACGCTGCGCTGCGGGTGCGTGAGGTGCTGCGCGCCGGACAGCCCGTCTAGCTAGCGGCTGGTGGTACCCAGCCCGGCGCGCCCGCGCAGCCACGCGAGCTGACGCGCGGACTGGTGGCCCTGCCCGCCCTCGTGGTTGTTGTACGGGTAGATCTTCAGCGCCTTCTCGCGTGCGCCCGTGCTGCCGCGGCGGCCGTAGACGTTGAATGCGGCGAACACGGTCGAGGGCGGGCAGGTGGTGTCCATCATGGCGACCGACGCGAGCAGCGGCGCGTTGGCGCGGCGGGCGAAGTTCACGCCGTCGACGTAGCCGAGCGTGGCGAACGCGCGGGAGACCTCGTCGCGGTGCACCGAGAGGTAGGTCCGGATCTCGGGGTACGGCCCGGTGCTCGCGATGTCGACGGCGCGGGGGAACTCGCACAGGAACGGGACGTCCGCCATCGCGGCGAGCAGGTCCGGGACGAGTCCTGCGACGGCCAGGGTCAGGCCCCCGCCCTGGCTGACCCCCGTCACCGTGACGCGTGCCGGGTCCACGACGTCGAGCGAGCGCACCGCGTCGACCGCACGGACGGCGTCGGTGATCAGCCGGCGGACGTAGTACTGCTCCGGGTCGAGGATCCCACGGGTCATGAAGCCGGGTGTGGCGGGGCCGGATCCCACCGGGTCGGGGGTGTCGCCGCCCGCGCCCGAGGCGCCGCCCTGCCCGCGGGTGTCCATGAACAGGTGCGCGAAGCCCGCCAGGGCCCACAGGGTGTGCTCGTGTGCCAGGCCGCGTCCGCCCCCGTAGCCGCAGTACTCGACGACGGCGGGCAGCGGGTCACGGGCGCCTGCCGGCACCGTGAGCCAGGCCTTGACCGGCTGGCCGTCGAAGCCGGGGAAGGTCACATCGAAGACGTCGACGAGTGCGAGCCCGGAGTCGACCGGTTCCAGTGTGACGGCGCCGCCCGCGGAGCGTGCCGCCGTCAGCGTGCGCTCCCAGAAGGCGTCGAAGTCCTCGGGCTCGGGCACGTCCGGACGGTAGGTCTTGAGCTCGTCCTGGGACAGGTCGTACAGCGGCATGGTCATCCCTCGGTGCGGTGCTGCGGTCCGTGCACAATCCTAGGACCGCAGGCCGGGTCGTCGACGACGCCGCGCTGCGGGACATGCCGGGCTGCACTGCCCGCCTGCGCTGCCGGGCACGCCGGGCTGCACTGCCGGGCTGCACTGCCGGGCACGCCGGGCTGCGTTGGGGGACACGCTGAGCCGCGTTGGGGGACACGCCCGGCGACACGCCGTGGCGCGGGGGCGCGGGGAAGGTGCAGTGGGCCACATGTCCACAGTCGGTGGACGGCGTGCGGCACAGCCTGGGGACAGGGACGGACGGGCGGCATGGGCGCGTGCGTCCGCGCGGTGGTTCCCGCTGCTGCGGGCCGTGACGTGCGCGAACGCACCCGTGTCACAGGCTCGGGGCACAGTGGACCCTGAGGGACGTCGCGGTGGCCGGCGCCGGCCACCGCAGGCCGGCCCCAGAACCGTCCACAGGGTCGTGCACAGTGCGAAGGAGGTGAGAATCACATTCATGGCATTCACAACACCTAGGGGTGCTGTGCAGGGCCGACCACTAGGTGTAGTGTTGGCGCAGCGACGCGGCCCCAGGGCCCGTCGGAGAAGAACATCACTGTAGTTCCGCCGCGGATTGTCGCCGTTCCCGCCCTTCGGGGGTGAACGGACGGTCGCCGGAGGAGCCGACGACAGACCACAGGAGACACGGACCATGAGCATCACGGTGTACAGCAAGCCGCAGTGCGTCCAGTGTGACGCGACCTACCGCGCACTGGACAAGCGCGGCATCGAGTACACGGTCGTGGACATCAGCGAGGACGTCGAGGCGCTCGAGATGGTCCGCGGGCTCGGCTACATGCAGGCACCCGTCGTCGTCGCCGACGACGCACACTGGTCCGGCTTCCGCCCGGACCAGATCGCCCGGCTCGCCGAGAAGGTCGCCGCCGCGGTCGCCTGAGCACCAGCACGCCCGCGGCGCCCGTGCGGCCACCTCGGGCGCACGCAGGTCGGGCGGGCGCCTCGCCCGCCGGTCACGGCCGGGGCGCCGAGAGCCGTTGAGGAAGGGGGAGCGGATGGCTTCGCTCGTGTACTTCTCGAGCGCTTCGGAGAACACCCATCGCTTCGTCGGCAAGCTCGGCATCCCGGCGCAGCGGATCCCGCTGCGCCCCAAGGACCCGCCGCTGCACGTCGTCGATCCCTATGTCCTCATGGTCCCCACCTACGGTGGCGGCAACGAGGGCGGGGCCGTGCCGCGTCAGGTTGTGCGGTTCCTCAACGACCCGGGAAACCGGGAACTGATTCGCGGCGTGGTCGCTGCGGGAAACACCAACT
>JBQGOU010000219.1:0-6070 GCA_052086865.1 Cellulomonadaceae bacterium | reverse complement strand
GGCCAGCGTTCGGTCGCGACAATCCGCGTCGGCATCGCCTCGCGGCCCACCGAGGCGCAGCCGATCGTGGTGCGCCCGGACGAGGTCACCGTCCAGCCGGGCGAGCGCGTCGAGGTGCGGGTGCTCGCCAACGACTCCGACCCGATGGGCGGGCAGCTGACGCTGCTGGAGACCCTCGAGGTGCCCGACGGCGTCGAGGCGAGCGTCGAGGGCAACCGGGTCGTGGTGCGTGCGCCGCAGCAGGAGACGACCGTGCAGATCGCCTACACCGCGCAGAACGCCGTCGGCGGGCGCGGGTCCGCGGTGCTGACCGTCACCGTGCGCGAGGGCGCGACGATTGCGGCCCCGGTCGCGCGCGACGTCATCGTGTCCCCGCTCGAGACGCTGGAGAAGACCGCCGTCGACGTCGACGTGCTGGCCGTGGCCGAGAATCCCTCGGGTCCGCTGACGGACCTGGCGGTGTCGGTTCCGGCGAGCCACGCGAACGTGGCGCAGGTCCTGCCCAGCGGCCGCGTGCAGGTCACGCTCGGGGCCAGCGCGCAGACCATCCCGTACCTGCTGACCAACACCAACCCGCGCGCCGCCGGGGCGCGGGCCTATGCGTTCATCACCGTGCCGGCCCTGGGCGACTTCCCCCCGCAGCTGCGGCCCAAGGCGCGTGAGCTGCGGGTGGAGACGGGCAAGGAGCTCGTGATCGACCTCGACGAGTTCGTGCAGGTGGGCCCGGGTAAGTCCGCGCACATCACCGACGCCCAGCGGGTGTCGGCGACGCAGTCGGACGGGTCCGGGGTGGTGGTGGACGACAAGACGCTGCGCTACGTGTCCAAGGAGGGCTATGCGGGCCCGGCGTCGATCACGTTCGAGGTGACGGACGGGGCGAACCGGGAGGACAACACCGGGCGGCGCAACACGTTGACGCTGCCCATCACGGTGTACGCGGCGGACGACTACCCGCCCACGTTCTCCCCGTTCCTCATCGAGGTGCCGCAGGGCGACCCGGCCGTGCCGGTGGACCTGCGCGCGCTGACCCGCGGGCCGGAGGGCGCGGAACCGGGCGCGCAGCGCTACGCCTACCAGCTCGCCTCCTCCTCCCCGCCCGGGTTCTCCGTCTCCTTGCGCGACTCGATCCTCGAGGTCTCCGCGGACCCGACGGCGGAGCGCGGCAGCACCGGGGCCATGCGGATCAAGGTGTTCTACGGGGCGGCCGGCGAGCTGGACGCCGCACTCGACTTCCGGGTGGTGGCGTCCAAGCGGTCGCTGGCCCGGGTCAACGACGTGACGATCAGCGACGGGGTCAGCGGTGAGCAGCGGGCCGTGGCCGTGCTCGCCGGGGCCTACAACCCCTATCCCGACACCCCGTTGACGGTGGTGGGCGCCGCGGTGGACACCCCCGGCTCGGGAACCGCGTCGGTCAGCGGGGCCGAGGTGGTGGTGCGTCCGCTCGAGAGCTTCCGCGGGCAGATGGTGGTGCGCTACTGGGTGCGTGACGCCACGAACGACGCGGCGCGCGAGGTGGTGGGGCGGATCGTGGTGCAGGTACGCGACGTGCCGGACGCCCCCGGGGTGCCGCGCGCAACGGAGATCGGGGACCGCACCGCACGGTTGACGTGGGACCCGCCCTCGGACAACCGCGGTGCGCCGGTGACCGGGTATGAGGTGGTGCGCAGCCCGGGCGGGCAGGTCACGTCCTGCCCCAGCACCTCGTGCACGCTGTCCGACCTGAGCAACGACGTCGAGTACACGTTCACGGTGCGGGCACGCAACGACGTGGGCTGGTCCGCGCCCAGCGCGGCGTCGGCCACCGTGCGTCCCGACGCCGTCCCCGAGCGCCCGGGGGCCCCCACCCTGACGGACGGGGACAGTGAGCTCACGGCCACCTGGCCGGTGCCGGCCAGCCCGGGCTCCCCGATTACGCAGTACACGGTGGAGATCAGCCCCAACCCCGTCTCAGGCCCGGCCTCGGTCACCACCACGACGCCGACCCACACGTTCCGCAACCTGGCCAACGGCACCGCGTACACGGTGCGCGTCAAGGCGCACAACCGCGCCGAGGGGGACAGCGGGTGGAGCCCGAGCTCGACGCCGGAGACCCCGGCGGCGGTGCCGGGGGCGCCCGAGGTGACGGCCCAACGGGTCGACACGCCCCTGGGCGGGCAGATCGACCTGACCTGGACCGCGGCGGCCGAGAACGGCGCCGCGATCCGGACCTACGAGATCCGCGCCACCGGTGGCGGCTCGACCCAGGTGTTCACCCGCGGCGGCGAAGAGCGATCGTTTCCGTTCTACGCCGCGGCCAACGGCGTGGACTACACCTTCACGGTGATGGCCACCAACAAGGCGGGGGTGGGCCCTGCCGGCAGCGCCGGCGCCCAGACCTGGGGAACGCCGGGCAAGCCCACCAACGGCCAAGCTTCGGACACAAGCGGTTCGGGAGCGGCCTTTGGGAGTGGGCGGGTGACTCTCACCTGGAGCCCGCCTGGGGACCTGGGCGGTGTAGCGCTCGACCACTACGAGGTCAACGGAAGAAACGTAGGGCGCGAGCCTCGCCTTGAGCTAACTGGCCTGATTGGTGGGGAACCAGTACGTGACCAGAAGGTCCGCGCGTGCAACGACAAGGGCATGTGTGGTGAGGAACTGTCTTTGCCGGAGGCTGCCGCGGCGACGATTCCTCAGGCACCCTCGGTGACCGCGACGCGTACCGGCATCAACAGGTTCACCTACCGCGTGACAGCTGGGCACGACGGTGGCGCGTCAGCAGGGCTTGAGGTGTGTATCAAGCCGCAGGGCGGAACACCAACCTGTGGGGTGGACCTTCAGGGTGAAGGCAACGGATTCGGAACGACGGTGGTACGAGCGAAGGCGTCCAACCGTGTCGGTGAGACGGTATGGGTCGAGGTGCCGGTCGCGGTCAGTGAGGCGCCGCAGACACCGCGGGCCTACGTCGAGGCGACGGGTAACGACGCATTCCGGTTCCGCTGGGACGAGCTCACCGGTGACCAGACCGGTGGCGCCTCGATCGACGGGTACGAGTACAAGATCACTGCCGGCGGTGGCGCAGGACACGACTGGGCACCGGTCACCGGTGCGTTGACCGGTTGGCAGGACAAGTCGGTCCCCGGCGGCGGTCCCGTCGTGGTCGAGGTACGCGCCGTCAATGAGTTCGGCACAAGCGGCGTCGGTCGCGCCGAGGTCACCGTGCAGACCCACCCCAGCCCCACGCCGTCGGCGTCGGTGAACGCCGCCGTAACCGGCACGACGCTGTCGTGGAGCGCCACGGACTCGCGCGGCATCGCCCAGTACCGGTTCCGCTTCCGGATCGACGGCGGCCAGTGGACCGGGTGGTCGAGCGTGGACGGGTGGCAGACCAGCCACGTCCTGTCCGAGGAGCTGGAGTCCGGGCAGACGATCGGCCTCGAGGTCCAGGCCAGGGCGCAGGGGCAGTACACCGCCTGGGGATCCAGTGCCACCGCCGAGGCCACCGTGCCCTAGCCCCGGCCCCGCTCCAGCCCAGGCCCTGCCCGCCCCGCGGCCTGCGGCACGCCCGACCCGTCCAGCACGACAGCACACAGAAAGCGGTATTGATGAACCCGGAACAGACCGCGTGGTTCGCGGAGACCTTCGGCGCGCTCGTGGACAACGTGAGCAAGGCAGTGCTCGGTAAGCAGCACACCGTGCGCCTTGCGTTTACGGCGATGCTTGCCGAGGGTCACCTGCTGCTCGAGGACGCCCCGGGTACGGGCAAGACATCGTTGGCCAAGGCGCTCGCGGCCACGGTGCAGGGCAGCCACAACCGCATCCAGTTCACCCCGGACCTGCTGCCCTCCGACGTCACGGGCGTGACGATCTTCGATCAGGGCACGAGCCGCTTCACCTTCCACCCGGGGCCGATCTTCTCCTCGATCGTGCTTGCGGACGAGATCAACCGGGCCTCGCCCAAGACGCAGTCCGCGCTGCTGGAGGTGATGGAGGAGAGCAAGGTCACGGTGGACGGGGAGGCGCACTCCGTCGGGCGTCCCTTCATGGTCATCGCCACCCAGAACCCCATCGAGCAGGCCGGGACGTACAAGCTCCCCGAGGCCCAGCTCGACCGCTTCCTGATCAAGACCTCCCTCGGCTACCCGGACCACGACTCCACGGTGCAGATCCTTGCCGGCGCTGCCGAGCGGGACCGCACCGCGCGCCTGAACCCCCTGGTCACCCACGAGGCGGTCGGGGACATGGCGGATATGGCCGCCGGCGTGCACGTCGACGCCGCGGTGCTCGACTACGTGGCCCGGCTCGCGGAGGGCACCCGCACCGACTCTCAGACCCGCCTGGGAGTCAGCGTCCGCGGCTGCCTCGCACTGGTGCGCTGCGCCAAGGTGTGGGCGGCCGCCCAGGGGCGGGCCTTCGTCATCCCCGACGACGTCAAGGACCTGGCCGAGCCCGTGCTCGCGCACCGCATCGTCCTCGACGTCGAGGCCGAGTTCGCCGGGGTCACCACCTCCCAGGTGCTCGGCACCGTCATGTCCACCACCGCCCCGCCCGTGGAGCGAGTGGCCTGAGCATGTCCAGGACGCGGAGCCGGCGCGCCGAGCGTGCCGGCCGGGGGACCCCCAGAGCGCTGCGCGCCGCCGGTGCGTCGCTGCGGCGCGCCCTGGCGGCGCTCCGCCGACCCCTCGCGGCCCTCGGCCGTCCCCTGAGCCGCGTTGCCGAGCACGCCTCACCCCTGGGCTGGCTGCTCGTGGCCGTGAGCCTGCTCGCCCTGCTTGTGGGGCGCCGCTACGGCTGGGACGAGCTGATCGTCGCCGGCACGGGCCTGGGCGCGGTGCTCGTGCTTGCGGCGCTGATGACGATCGGCCGCTCCACGTACACCGTCACGGTCGACCTTGCCGACCATCGGGTCATCGTCGGCCAGCGGGCGCTGGGGAAGATCGCCGTGCGCAACGTGGGCCGCGGCCGCCTCCTGCCCGCCCAGATCATCCTTCCCGTGGGCGCCGGCTCCGCGAACTTCGATCTGCCCAGCATGGCCGCCGGGGCGGTGCACGAGGAGGTCTTCGCGGTGCCGACCGCACGCCGCGCCGTCGTCGTCGTCGGGCCCGTGCGCTCCGTGCGCGGGGACGCCCTGGGCCTGGTGCGCCGCGAGGTGACGTGGACCGAGCCCACCGAGCTGTACATCCACCCGCGCACCGTCTCCCTGGCCGGGGTGCGCGCCGGGCTCATGCGCGACCTCGAGGGCGCGGCCACCCGCGTCATCTCCGAGAACGACATGTCCTTCCACGCCCTGCGCGAGTACGTCCCCGGGGACGACCGCCGCAACATCCACTGGCGCACCTCCGCACGCATCGGCACGCTGATGGTGCGCCAGTACGAGGACACCCGCCGCACCCACACGGCCCTGGGGATCTCCCTCGACCCGGCCGACTACGCCTCCGAGGACGAGTTCGAGCTTGCCGTGACCATCTACGCGTCGATCGGCGTCCAGCTGATCCGCGACGAGATGGAGGTCACCGCGGTGGCCGGCCCCCAGACGTTGGCGACCCAGACCCCGCCCCGGCTGCTCGACGGATGCTCAGGCCTTGAGCTGCTGGCTCCCGACCCGGATACGGACCGTCAGATGCTCGCCCAGCGCGTGGCCCGCGCGGTGCCCAACGCGTCCATGGCGCTGATGATCACCGGGTCCACGACGCCTGTTGAGGAGCTGCGCGAGTCCGCCGTGCACATCCCGAGCGGCGTGCGCACGGTCTTCGTGTCCTGCGCCCCGGGCGCCGAGCTGGCGCTGCGCACGCACGTGCTGCTGTCCACCTGCACCCTCGGCGACGCCGCGGACCTGCCGCGGCTGCTGTCCCGGCTGGTGTACGGATGAGCGCGCCGGCGGCCCCCGCGGTGCGGGCGCGGCGGGCGCGGCGGGCCCGCGGCGCGGTCGCCGGGCCGCTGCGCGCCCCTGACCACGTCACCGGGATGACCCGGGACCGGTGGATTGACGTCGTCGTCCTCACCATCGCCACCGTCCTCGTGCTGCTCGTGCTGCTGCCGGTCTACGGCACCGCGGCCGCGCTCCCGGCGGTGCTGGGCGGTGCGCTGCTGGGTG
>JBQGOU010000218.1:0-6176 GCA_052086865.1 Cellulomonadaceae bacterium | reverse complement strand
CTGCGTAGGTCCACCGTTACGGGCGATCTCCCGCGAGACCGAGGAAGCAGACCGGTGTCGATGTCCGAAGTCGTCGGCACTTCTGTCCGAAGTCCTCAACACTCGTGTGCGCAACTCGATCTCCCACGGGATTGGGTCGACTATCACCTATCCCATAGAGTATTGCGACAAGCCGCAGGAGCGCGTCGATGGCCCCCGGGTTCGATGAGCGAGGGGTGATCGTGTCACGAATTCTCCGGCCAGGCAACCCACCGGCCGGAAGCAGGAATCCGAGAGCGTGCGTTTCTGACACGCTCGACTGGAAATCTTGAACGCGGGATCGGCTTGCCACGCATGCGGCCCCCGGTTCTTCACGCGTTGAAGCGATCCAGCGACTCGGCCAAGGCTCAAATCGTTCGGAGTAACCGCCGGCCGCGACGGTGCGTACGGTCCATTCAAGCTCGTCGGCGGCACATCGCTGTTATCGAGCTTCGTTACTAGTCGAGTCCGCGACGCTCGAAGCGGCGGGGTGGTCGGGCGAGCAACAGAGCAGCGGCGAGGCCGACGATGATGACGCTGAGTGCGATCCCCGCCTGTACGCCCCACACAGGGACGGTGCTGAGCCATGCACCGCTGGCTTCGAGACGGCGGTTCCAGGCAACCTGGTATGCGCCGAGTCCGATGCCTGCGGCGAGTCCGGTTGGTAGGCCGACGGCGAGAATCACCGCGGCTCGGGCGAGTCCGAGCCGGACGAGCAGGCTGCGGCCCGCTCCCACCGCGTGCATGGTCGCGGCGTCGCGGCGCCCTTGAGTTGCTGAGAGCAGCACGGATACTGCGGTAGCAGCGACCGCCACCAGTATGAACAACAGGATGGGGGCCCACATCACCGCTGACGTGAGCGGGTCGGAGCTCGGAGACAACGGGCCGCGTGCATCGGGGATGGTGACACGGGCAAGGGATCCGAATCGGTCGCTGCCGCTGAGGCCGAGCAACTCGCCCTGGCTCAGCGGCTCGGAGACGGTGGCGATCTCTCCGAGGTAGTGCACCGCGTCCACCCCGAGGTGCTGAGCTGTGTCCGGTGCGATGAGGAACGGTGCCCCCACCCCCTGGAGGAACGCTCCTGGTAGCTCGACGATACGGTCCGCGTCCGCTGCTTCCACCAGGTTCTCGGAATCAACAGCCACGCGCACGAGACCTTCTGAATTGATGAGGGCCGCGTTATTGACGACAACCCCGCCGGCATCGAGCACGTCCGCAGCGTGTTCGACGGCCGGCAATCGTGTCGCACGGAGCGCATCGCCACTGAACAGCATCGTGTTGGAGTATGCGGCGAGGCCGCCGAACCTAAAACTGGGATTATAGGCAGCGCCGGAGTTCTGGTCCACACATCGTAGAGGCGCTCCTGGATGGATCGCGGAGGCCGTGTGCACCGCTTGCCCGGGAGGGCACTCGCCCCCTTCGGGAAGCAACGTTGTCAGTTGCAGCGACGACGTCCGGCCGATCTCGCTGATGGACTCGCTTCCCGTGACTTGGGGGAACCGTTCGCTGGCTTCATCGATCGCGGCCGTGGCCAATAGTCGATCGAAATCATCGTTCACCGCTACTTGCGGGGAGACCATAAAAGTTCCGTCCCACTGCAACGTGCCCCCTTGGTCCCGATCGTTGGAGATCAAAGATGCAGCGGACACCACGAAGTAGGAGGAGGCCATGACCGCGAAGAGCACGCCGAGTGCGGCGGGAACCGTGCGCGAGGGGTGGTCGGCGGCGTCGCGGAGCGCGAGGCGTAGTGCCGGTCTGGCGCGCTTACCGCGCCGTCCCAGCCAGGCGATGATCCCGCGAACGGTGAGCACCATCCCGGCCGCCGCCAGCACGAGTGCGAGAAACACGAGCAGGCCGAGCGCGCCTACACCGGACGGCGGAGCGCTGGTCACCGGGAGCCCGGGATCTGCGGGGGCTTCGCCCAAGGGGATACGGAAGGCGGCCGCGCCGAGTGCGACTGCCGCAATCAGGAGCGCGGGACCACCGCATGCCGCGATAAGCCGCCACAGTCGACCGCGCCGCGCCCGAGTGGGTCGTCGGTCCCGCAGGGCATCAACAGGGGAGAGCCTGGCTGCTGTGCGGGCCGGCGGCAGCGCCGCCAACGTTCCGAGCATCAGCGCGATGAGCACCCCGACCGGGAGAACCCACCACGGGTAGTATGCCAGCGTCGAGGCCACGCTATATTGCTGACCCATCGACTCTGTGGAACTCGTGAGCGATTCCAGCCACGCGGCGATTCCTAGCGACGCCGCGAAACCAAGTGCTGCACCCAAGATGCCGCCAGCCGTGCCGAGCACGATGCCCTGGGCAAGAATGGTGCGGCGCAGATCGCGCGGCGCGGCACCTGCTGCCGCTGCGAGTCCCAGCGCACGTCGGGACTGCTCAGCAGAGACCGCGAAGGCCGGAGTCACGAGGAAGAACACAAGCAGCACCCCGATCACAGCCGTAGCGATAATTCCGATCGCCTGCTCGACGTACGCACCGACATCCACCGGGACGGGATACAGTTCGTCGGCGGCAGGATAGTGAGTGAGGACATGCCGCGACACGGCGAAGGCTTGCAACTCATTGAGCTGCCGTGTCTGATCCCAGGTCACTGGGTCTTCACCGACGACAAGCCAGTGGCGTTGGATGCCGTCAGGATTCTCCGCGACGAGTGCTGAGAGCCAACCCGAGACCGACCACGCCTGCTCACTTGCACTGTCCGCAATGCCCACGACCAAGTAGCCACGTTCGGAATTTTGCATCGCGGCCATCGTGTTGCCCGCGGTGCTGCGCAATCCGGAGTCAGGCGCGGCCAGGAGGCCGAGCGTGTCACCGGGAGCGAGATCGAGACGTTCCGCGAGCGGGCGACTGACTAGCAACTCGGTTGGAGCGGCGGGTAGCCTTCCCTCCGCGACATCTGGAGCGAGGAACGGCAGGGCATCAGCTTCGGCCTCTACCAGTTGAGCGGTACTCAGTGCCCCGAGATCGATCGTGTCAAGCTGGTCTGCTCCGGCTCCTGCCGTAGTCTGCTCACCAGGATCTAACCCCAATTCGGTAGAGACAATAAGCTCTGGAGAAGTCCAATACTCCAGCAACGCGGCCCCGGGCGCGAGGCGCGCCGAGATCTCTTCCTTGCTCGCGGGACGAACATCGGGTTCATCCACCCACGGGCCAGGTGGGCCCTCGGGCAACTGCGCAAACGGCGGCGAGTCCCGCGGCACGGTTGTTGCGGTCACGACGGCCTGGACACCGTCCGGGATCGAGGCGAGAGCCTGATCGCGGGTCGGCGTGCCACTGCCGGTCAACCCGGCGAAAGCGACAAGCGCAGCTATCGGTAGCGCGATGAGCAACGACGCCAGCACGGTGCGCGCGAGATGCCGACGCGCATCCCTGCGGGCGAGCCGGAGCACTGGACGCCACGAGACAAATCCGCGGAGCCGAGTGCTCACTTGCTGACTCCGGTGAGAAGCGTCTCAGGATCAGATGGACCCGTGGCTCCTGAAATCCGACCGTCACGAAGGTAGACAGTGCGATCGGCCCAGGCCGCGAAACGGGACTCGTGCGTCACCATCACCACCCCGGCCCCGCGGTCGGCCCTATCCCGCAACAGCTCCAGTACCGCAACTCCCGTACCGCTGTCGAGCGCTCCCGTCGGCTCGTCAGCCAGCAGGAGCCGCCGGGGACCGACAAGAGCACGGGCGATAGCGACACGCTGCGCCTGCCCACCAGACATCTCCTCGGGACGGCGATCCGCCAAGTCGGCGATGCCACACTCCGCGAGTGCGGAGCGCGCCGCAGAAAAAGCCGGACGCCAGCCCCTCCCATCCAACTCGAGCGGGAACGCAACATTCTCGGCGGCGGTCAGCCCCGGCAATAAGTTGAAATCTTGGAAGACATAGCCGACGCTGCGACGGCGCAGCTCGGCAAGTTGCTTCGGACGTAGACGCTCTAGAGAGACTCCCTCAACGAGCACCCCACCAGAGCTTGGCACGTCAAGTCCTCCCGCAAGGTTCAACAGGGTCGACTTACCCGATCCCGACGGGCCCATAATCGCCACGAACTCGCCCGCCCCAATCGTCAACGAGACTGTGTCCAGTGCCCGCACCTCACGCGCCCCTGCACCGTGCACCCGACTCACGGCGCGCAACTCCAGAATCGGTGTACCGACGTCATCGGAGCCCTCGCCGAGCACGGAGGCACTGTTAAGATCGCGCCGCGTGGTCATCGAACGACCTCAGTGCGGGCCGCACCAGACTCCACCGATGATGTTGGTGCGCTTACCGGAGCACCTTGCAACGCTCCGCTCTGGATTGTAGAGCCGACTCTCATCAGTGCGGTCTCGACATCGTCGAGCCAACGCAACTCGGCCTCTGTGCTGAAGATGTGGTGATCAAGCACGAGACGGTCAACGAGGTCGGCTACCTTGACCTCCCGTCGTAGCCGGGTGAGATCGTGCATAGACCGTTGCGCCGCTGCACGCTGAGTCTGCACCAGCGCTTCAAGATCCACCCCCGGAGTGACCGCGGCGAGAGCCAGCTTGATCACGAGCTCATCACGCCCCCGATGCTCGGCCACCACAGGTTGCGCCCACCATCCCGCAAGCTCATCCCGGCCAGCAGCACTGAGTCTCCAGAGCTGACCGGCCCCACCATCTTCTGATCGCCCCGCGGACTCGGCGTCTCTCGCAACCAGCCCGTTACGCTCCAAGCGCTGCAGCGTCGTCGAAACCTGGCCAATGTTGAGCGGCAAGGTCTGCCCCGTGGACGCATCGAAGCGCTTGCGCAGCTGATAGGTCGACGACGGCTGCACGGAGAGCAACGCAAGCAAGGCGTGCTTAACAGACACAAAAACTTCCTCTGAACGGTGAGACGAACCCATAGGATCACCGGGTTACTGGATAACTAGTTACACAGTAACCGTCGCGAAGACGAACCTGCAACACGAACGACGGTTGTCGGTCGACGTCATGTCGACGCCGGAGATGGTTGCTCGAGGTCGGCAGACGAGTTCGTACCCCACAGAAGCCTGCTAACCCTCTGAGTCGTCCTCGACGTCGGTTCCGCGGGCGAGTTCTTCGCCGAATGCGCGCGCGATGGTGGCTTCGTCGGGCAAGGCGGCCTGCGCGTCCTCGGCGAGCTCGTAGCGGCTCACTGCGACTGGCTGGGTGGTGGAGGCGAGAGCGTAGCGCACGACGGCGTCGTTTTTGCCGGCGACGAGGAGGATTCCGACGGTCGGCTCGTGCTTACTGCGATTGCGTAGCTTGTCGTCGACAAGGGTGACGTAGAAGCCCAACTGGCCGGCGTCGCGCGGCTCGAATTTCGTGGTCTTTAGTTCGATCACTACGTAGCGAAGCTGCTCGATGTGGAAGAACAGTAGGTCTACGAAGAAGTCATCGCCGTCGACATCGAAGTGCACTTGGCGTCCGACGAACGCGAAACCGGGGCCGAGTTCGTGGAGAGTGTCGACGATGCGGTCGACGAGTCGTTCCTCGAGTTCGCGCTCAGCTGCGTCGCTGTCGATAGCGAGGAAATCGAGCGCGTAGGGATCCCGGGTGATCTGCTGCGCGAGTTCGGAGTCCGGCCGCTCGAGCGCGCTTGTGAAGTTCGTCGGGGCGGCAGCCTCGCGCTCGTGCAGCCGGGTGGTGATCTGGTGGGCCAGGACCGGTCTGCTCCAGCCATGGGCGACGTCCTTGGCCGCGTACCAGTCTCGCTGCTCTTGATCGTCGAGCTTATCGAGAAGCTCAATGATGTGACCCCACGGCAATTCGCCAACGGGTCGTTGGCGAATTGCATTCTCCTCGGGCCAAGCCGTTGTGAACCGGCGCATATATCGAAGGTTCGCCACCGAGAAGCCCTTCATTGAGGGGAACTCGCTGCGGAGATCGTTGGCGAGTCGCTTGAGTACCCCGGTACCCCACGCTTCCTGCACCTGTCGGTCGAGGATGGTGCGCCCGATACGCCACCAGAGCATCAGCAGCTCAGTGTTGGCCTTCCGCTGCGCCTGGAATCTAGCGGCGTGGACGTGCTGCTTAAGCTCACTGAGCGTAGCTGCATAGTCACTGGGTACCAGATCAGAAGTCACACTCCTACCGTAACTAGAGACAGTTACATCAGGTGGAGGGGTCTGGTGCAGGAACGGGTGACATCAAACGTGGCTAGCCCGGGAGGGCTGCC
>JBQGOU010000217.1:0-6227 GCA_052086865.1 Cellulomonadaceae bacterium | reverse complement strand
CTGGGACGCGATGGCGGCGATGGGGACCGAACGCCTCACCCCGGGCGAGTCGGTCGACGCGCTGAGCGAGGCGATCGACGTGATCCGCGGCGTGTGGTCCGCGAGCGAGCGGGGGTCCCTGACCCTGCCCGGCGAGCATCACCGGGTCGCGGGTGCCGCCCGCGGCCCCGCGCCTGCGCACACGGTGCCGATCTGGCTCGGCGCGCTGAAGCCGCGGATGCTGCGCCTGATCGGCGCCAAGGCCGACGGCTGGCTGCCCTCGCTCGGGCGGCTGCAGCCCGAGGACCTGCGAGCCGGAAACGGCGTGATTGACGAGGCCGCCGAGACTGCCGGGCGCGATCCGCGCGAGATCCGCCGCCTGCTCAACGTCGGCGGATCCTTTCAGGACGCGCCGGGCGGGCTGCTGGTCGGGCCGGCGGAGCAGTGGGCCGAGCAGCTGACCGAGCTCGCGCTCGAGGACGGCGTCGGCACCTTCATCCTGGCGTCGGACGACCCGGACGCGTGGCGCCGCTTCGCCGGCGCGGCCCTGCCTGCCGTCCGCGAGGCCGTCGCGGCCGCGCGCGCCGCACGCCACGTCGCCGAGGGCGAGGCGGTGAGCCTGCGCGTGCGCGCGCTGCGCCGCGAGGGCATCGACTACGCGGCGATCCCGGACCCGCTCGCCGACGCGGCGATCGAGCCCGGCGACCCGCGGTACGCCGCGGTGCACTCGACGTACATGCGCGGCGGATCTCCCGGGCTGGTGCTCCAACCGCGCACCACGGCCGAGGTGGTGGACGCGCTCGCCTACGCCCGCGCGCAGCCCGTGCCGCTCGCGGTGCGCAGCGCCGGGCACGGCATCAGCGGTCGCTCGACGAACGACGGCGGCGTGGTGATCGACCTGTCGCGGATGAACAGGATCGAGGTCGTCGACCCCGCCACGCGCCTGGTCCGGGTCGAGCCGGGGGCCCGTTGGGGCGAGGTCGCCGCCGCGCTGCACCCCTACGGCTGGGCGATCTCGTCGGGTGACTACGGCGGCGTCGGCGTGGGTGGGCTCGCGACCGCGGGCGGCATCGGCTTCCTCGCCCGCGAGCACGGCCTGACGATCGATCACGTGCGCGCGGTCGAGATGGTGCTCGCTGACGGCGCGGTCGTTCGGGCGGACGCGACCGAGAACCGCGACCTGTTCTGGGCCGTGCGCGGCGCGGGCGCCAACTTCGGCATCGTGACCTCCTTCGAGCTCGAGGCCGACGAGGTGGGTGACGTCGGCTTCGCCCAGCTCGCCTACGACGCGAGTGACACGGCCGACTTCCTGGAGCGCTGGGGGGCCGTGGTGGAGGCAGCCCCGCGGGATGTGACGAGCTTCCTCATGATGGGCGCGCCCCGCGGCGGGCAGGTCACGGCGCAGGTGATGACGATGGTCGACTCCGACGACCCGGACGTGGTGCTCGAGCGGCTGCAGCCCTTCGCACGGCTCGGCCCGCTGCTGGACCAGGCCGTGCAGATCCTGCCCTACGCGGCCGTTGTGAGCACCCCCGAGGAGAAGAACGTGGGGCGCGGTGAGCCGGTGAGCCGGTCCGCGCTGGCCGAGCACATCACGCCCGGACTCGCGCGGGCCGTGGCGGACTTCGTGCGCGGGGGGAACACGTACTTCTTCCAGATCCGTGCGGCGGGCGGGGCGGTGGCCGACGTCGCCCCCGACGCGACCGCGTACGCGCACCGCTCGGCGAACTTCTCGGTGACGGCCTTCGGGTCGAGCCGTTCGCGGCTCGACCAGGCGTGGGACGCCATGGCCGAGCACTACTCCGGGCTCTACCTCAGCTTTGACACGGACCTGAGGCCCGAACGTCTCCTGGACGCCTATCCGCCGTCGGCCCTCGCGCGGCTGCGCGCGCTCAAGCGCCGCTACGATCCGGACAACGTGTTCCGCGACAACTTCAACATCTCGCCGGACGTGTGAGTGGGCGGCCGCCCACTGCCCTACGCCCCTGGCGAACGGGGGACTGCGCGTGCCCGCCGGCGGCTAGCGTGAGGCCATGAGCCCGCAGCCTCCCGGACGAGACGCCGCCGCCTGGCGGCGCAGCATCGGCCACGTGCTGCGTGAGGTGCGCCGGGCCCGCGGGCAGCGGCTGACCGACGTCGCACAATGCGCCGGGGTGTCCCCGCAGTACCTGTCGGAGGTTGAGCGCGGGCGCAAGGAACCGTCGTCGGAGGTGCTCGCCGCGGTGACCGCGGCCCTGGACCTCAGCCTGGGTGACCTGGCACGCCACCTCGCCCGCGGACTCGAGGTCGTCGACCTTGCCAGCGTGCGGGACGCGGGCGTGCGATCATCCGGCGAGATCACCCTGCTCGCTGCGTGAGCCCGGGCCGGTTCTCGAGCACCCGGTCCGCGAGACCGTAGGCGACGGCCCGCTCCGCGGGCAGGACGAGGTCCCGGTCGGTGTCGCGGCGCAGCTCCTCGACGCTGCGCTCTGTATGCCTGCTCAGCACCTGCTCCAGCTCGGCGCGCACCCGGGCGATCTCGTCGGCCGCGATGATCAGGTCCGGGATCGTGCCGCGGCTCTGGGCCGAGGGCTGGTGCAGCACGACCCGCCCGTGCGCGAGGATCGCGCGCTGCCCGGGTGCCCCGGCGGCGAGCAGCACCGCGGCGCTCGACCCGGCCTGGCCCAGGCAGATCGTGGCGACGTCGCAGCGCACGTACTGCATCGCGTCGTAGACGGCGAGCATCGCCGACTCCGAACCGCCAGGGGAGTTGATGTACAGGCTCACCGGCGCATCCGGATTGTCCGACTCCAGGTGCAGCAGCTGCGCGATCAGGACGTTCGCGACGCCGTCGTCGATCTCTGTGCCGAGGTACACGATGCGGTCGGACAGCAGGCGGCTGAACACGTCGACCGAACGCTCCGCCCCGGCCCGCTTCTCCACGACGTACGGGATCGTGTAGCTGCTCATCGCGCCTCCCCCAGTCCCGCCGGCCGGCGATCGGGGTGGACGCTTGCCAGGTCGGTGACGACCGCGTCGACGAAGCCGTAGGCCTTCGCCTCGTCGGCGGTGTACCAGCGGTCGCGCAGCGAGTCCTCGCGGACCCGCTCGACCGGCTGACCCGTGTGCTCGGCGATTAGGCCGAGCACGGTGTCGCGGGTGCGGCGCAGGTCCTCGGCCTGCAGCTCGATGTCGACCGCGGTGCCGCCGATCCCGGCCGATCCCTGGTGCAGCAGCACGCGCGAGTGCGCGAGGGCGAAGCGCTTGCCCGGCGTCCCGGCCGAGAGCAGGAACTGCCCCGCGCTCGCGGCCATGCCCATCGCGAGCGTGGACACGTCGTTCGGGATGAGCCGCATGACGTCGTGGATCGCGAGCATCGCCGGGACCGAGCCGCCCGGGGAGTTGATCCACAGGGCCACGTCACGGCGCGGGTCCTCGGCGGACAGCAGCAGGAGCTGGGCGCACAGGCGGTTGCCGACGGTCTCGTCCAGCTCGGTGCCCAGCACGATGATGCGCTGGTGCAGCAGCCGGGTGGCGAGCTCGTCGTCGAGGGGGCGGGGAGGTGCGGTCTGGGTGCTCATGCCTCCACTGTGTGCGACGCGACGGGTGCGGGGCGGGCCACGCTGCCGAGGGCAGATCTGCCCTGAGCAGCGCGCGGTGGTTGAGCCAGCGAGGTACGAGCGTCGGTCGAAACCACGCCCCGCCCGACGTCGGTCGGAGTGGCGTGGGGTGGGGAGTCGCCGGGGTCGAGGGCCTGCCGGAGCAGCCGCTTGGCCCGCTGGTAGCGGCTCGTCGCGGTCGAGGGCGGCACGCCGAGGATGCGCGCCGCCTCTGCGACCGTGAATCCGTCCCAGTGCACGGTGCGAACCAGCTCGGCGAGCTCGGGGTCGAGCCGGTCGATCGCATCGCGGACCTCGAGGCCGCGGTCCGCGCCAGCGGCGGGCGCGGCGAGCGTGCGACGGGCGACGTGCTGCGCGAGGCCCAGGCGCCGCTGCTGGCTCCTGCGCACGTTGAGGACGGTGTTGCGTGCGATGCCGAACAGCCACAGCCGGGCGTCGTGCCCGTCGTCCGGTAGGTCGTCGGCCCGGCGCCACGCGGTGGCGAGGACCCCGCCCAGGGCGTCCTGGGCGTCGTCGGCGCCGAGGCGCGACTCGAGGTAGCGCAGCAGGTCACGCGCCGACGTGGTCAGCACGTCGGTCAGCACGGCCTCGGCGCGGTCGCGGGCGGCGCTCACCAGTCGGCCTCCGGGCACAGCGACTCGCCTGAGTACCCGAATCCCGCGGGCAGACCTTGCGCCTTCAGATCCTCACGGATGAGTTGGGAGACGGCCAGTGACGTGGCTGTAAGAAACTCACTGTCGGGCGACTGATAGTAGGGAGTGCCGTAGGAGGCGTCGTGCTCGACCCCGTTCGCGTCCGTGTAGGTGCCCTTGTTGGCGCGCAACTCAGCGATCGTTGCGTCGACGTCCGCCAGGGCGAGGACGTCCTTGGTGTCAGCGATCTCGCGCAGAGCCGCCAGGACGTCGGCGTCGGTGGTCTCGGCGTTCCCGAGGCGCAGCTCGCATGCGGCGCCACTGGGTAGCTCGAAGGTCAGGATGACGTCGGGATCCTTGGCCCACGGCGACCAGCTCGCCTGCGTGACAGCCGCGGCCGCGGCGCCGACGCCGCCCAGGCCGAGGAGCACCGCTGCGGTGACGGTCGCCGTGCGCCGGGCGGCCCGGCGCACCGGCGTCCGGGCCCCCTCACGTGCCTCGTTCACCTGCGCGAGCAGTTCGGCGTCGCTCGTGGCGTCCGCCAGCGGGGTCGGTGGCTGCGACGCGTCGAGCAGGTGGTCCAGCTCGGGATCGTTGCTGAATCGGGTGCTCATGGGCCGTCTCCTCGTTCTCGGGGCATGCTCTCATCCCCTTCATGTCCGACACCGGGTCCAGATGCCGACGTCGGTGCCCGACGTCCTAGATCCCGGCGCTCCTGGGCCCCTAGGCTGGTGGTGCGCCGTCCACCCCAGGGAGCCCCGCATGCGCAACGAGGTGCAGCTGATCGCCTACGCCGACCGGCTCGGCGGTGACCTCCCCGGCCTGGCCCGGGTGCTGCGGGAGAAGTTCGCCGGGGCGTTCGGCGGGGTGCACGTGCTGCCGTTCTTCACGCCCTACGACGGGGCCGACGCCGGCTTCGACCCGGTCGATCACACGGCCGTCGACCCGCGTCTGGGAACATGGGACGACGTGCGCGAGCTGGGGCGTACTCACGACACCGTGGTGGACCTCATCGTCAACCACGTCTCGGCGGACTCCGCGGCCTTCGCGCAGGTGCGTGAGCGCGGCGAGGAGTCTGGCTGGTCCCCGATGTTCCTCACGATGTCCTCGGTGTTCCCGGGCGGTGCGACCGAGGAGGACCTGACGCGGATCTACCGCCCGCGCCCGGGCCTGCCGTTCACCCCGATCCGGCTCGGCGACCGCCTGCGCTACGTGTGGACGACCTTCACGCCGCAGCAGATCGACATCGACGTCCTGTCCGAACCCGGCCGCGCCTATCTCACGAGCATCCTCGACGCGGTCGCGGCCGCTGGAGTGTCCCTGGTGCGCCTGGACGCCGTCGGCTACGCGATCAAGACGCCGGGCACCACGAGCTTCATGACGCCCGAGACGTTCGCGTTCATCGAGGCCTTCACGGCCCAGGTGCGCGAGCGCGGCGTGGACGTGCTGGTCGAGGTGCACTCCTACTACCAGCGCCAGATCGAGATCGCGCACAAGGTCGACCTCGTCTACGACTTCGCACTGCCCCCGCTCGTGCTGCACGCCCTGTTCACCGGGGACGGCTCGGTGCTTGCGCAGTGGCTGCGGATCCGGCCTCGCAACGCCGTGACCGTGCTGGACACGCACGACGGGATCGGGGTGATCGACGTCGGGCCCGATCAGACGGTTGAGCCCGGCGAGCCGGAACGGCCCGGGCTGCTCAGCCCGCTCCAGATCGACGAGCTGGTCGAAGGCATCCACGAGCGCACGGGCGGCGCGAGCAGGCTCGCGACCGGCGCGGCCGCGTCCAACCTGGACCTGTACCAGGTGAACTCGACGTTCTACGACGCTCTGGGGGCCGACGACGCCCGCTACCTCGCCGCGCGCGCGATCCAGTTCTTCACCCCGGGGATTCCGCAGGTCTACTACGTGGGCGCGCTTGCGGGCCGCAACGACGTGGAGCTGCTCGAGCGGACCGGCGTCGGGCGGGACGTGAACCGGCACCACTACACACCCGACGAGATCGACGCCGAGCTCG
>JBQGOU010000216.1:0-6264 GCA_052086865.1 Cellulomonadaceae bacterium | reverse complement strand
CGTATGTCCGACGATCCGCAGCGAACCGCCGGGATAGGCGTCGAACTCTCCGACGGCATGCCGCAGGGCCGCGTCTGCCGCATCCGAGAGGACTGCCTCGTCCGAGCCGAACAGCACGTCCGCGCTGATGTTGACCTCGATGTCCTCCGCCGTGACCAGCGTGTCCGACGAGCCGTCCACGGACACGGCGAAGCTGTCCAGCTCCCCGACGTTCGAGGACACCGCGACCGGATCGGGTACCAACTCCTCGAGCGCGGCCAGCACGTCCGGCGGGGCCTCGGCGGCGGCGCGCACGGGGACGTCCGGGGCGTAGCCGGCCATCGGCAGCATGACGTCGATCGACGCCGCGGACTGCGGCCCGAACACCACATACATGTCCGTGGGCGTCGCGGAAAGCTCCAGCAGGCCGGAGGTGTGCAGCGAACGGTCCTCCCCCGCGGTCTCCTGGACGGTGCGCGTCCCGGGATCGACGAGCCGCACCCCCGCGGCTCCGATCGACGTGGGAGCGAGCCACAGAGCGCCGATCCGCACCGGGTCACCGCTGGGATCCGCAGTCACGTCCGTCGCCACAATCGGCAGAATCGACGCCGCCCCCTCGTCGTACAGCGGCCCGACCTGGAACTCGACCTGCCGCGTGCCGATCGGCGCGTGGACCAGCACGGGCTGCACAGAGGACTCGGGCGGCTGGGAGGCTGCGGCACCGGGGTCCGCACCGTCCGGCGACGCGGTGCCCGAGGGCACGGCCGACGTCGGCTCGTCGGGGGCCGGCGAGGTGCACCCGCCGAGCGCGAGCAGCGCCACGACGCCCAGGCCGGCTCGAACCGTGCCCCGTACGGACCGTTCCGGGCCGTTCATCATCCTGGTTCCCCTCGTCCGACCCACGCCGAGCGAGGCGAACCTATCAACCCCGGCGCGCAGCGCAACCGCGGCGACCGCCGTCTCCGGGAACGGCGAAGGCCGGACCCCGTCCGGGGTCCGGCCTTCGCTCGGCGCTGCGAGGAACGCTCAGGCGGCGTCGTCCTCGAGCAGCTTCGTGGTCTTCGACTGGTCCAGCGGGATGCCGGGGCCGGTCGTCGTCGACAGCGTCGCCTTGATGATGTAGCGGCCCTTCGAGGAGGACGGCTTCAGTCGCAGGATCTCCTCGATCGCGGCGGCGTAGTTCTCGACGAGCTGCTGCTCGGGGAACGAGACCTTGCCGATGATGAAGTGGAGGTTCCCGTGCTTGTCGACGCGGAACTCGATCTTTCCGCCCTTGATGTCCGAGACGGCCTTGGCGACGTCCATCGTCACCGTGCCGGTCTTCGGGTTCGGCATCAGACCACGGGGACCGAGCACCTTACCGAGGCGCCCGACCTTGCCCATAAGGTCCGGGGTCGCGACTGCGGCGTCGAAGTCGGTGTAGCCCGCCGCAACCTTGGCGATCAGGTCGTCGCCGCCGACCTCGTCGGCGCCGGCGGCACGTGCCGCCTCGGCCTTCTCACCGTTGGCGAACACGATGACCCGAGCGGTCTTGCCGGTGCCGTGGGGCAGGTTCACGGTGCCGCGGACCATCTGGTCCGCCTTGCGGGGGTCGACTCCGAGGCGGAAGACCACCTCGACGGTCGAGTCGAACTTGGCGGCTGCCGTCTCCTTGGCGAGCCGGACCGCCTCGAGGGGGCTGTAGAGCCGCTCGCGGTCGATCTTCTCTGCGGCGTTGCGATACGCCTTGCTGCGCGTTGCCATCTGCATTCTCCTTAGCAGTCGTGGTGCGGGTCCGCGCGGACCCTCCCACTCACTTCTGGTGCCCGGCGGCGGATCGCCGCGGGCGGGGGTGTCGCTGTGGTGCGGTCAGCCCTGAACCTTGATGCCCATCGAACGGGCGGTGCCGGCGATGATCTTCGCCGCAGCATCCAGGTCGTTGGCGTTGAGGTCCTCGAGCTTGGTCTGCGCGATCTCGCGGACCTGGTCACCGGTGAGCGTGGCGACCTTCACGGTGTGCGGCGTCGCGGAGCCCTTGTCCACGCCGGCGGCCTTCTTGATGAGCTCGGCTGCGGGCGGGGTCTTCGTGATGAACGTGAAGGAGCGGTCCTCGTAGACCGTGATCTCCACGGGCACGACGTTGCCGCGCTGCGACTCGGTCGCAGCGTTGTACGCCTTGCAGAACTCCATGATGTTGACGCCGTGCTGACCGAGCGCGGGGCCGATCGGCGGCGCGGGGTTCGCAGCACCGGCCTGGATCTGGAGCTTGATCAGGCCTGCGACCTTCTTCTTGGGAGGCATTCGTTGGGTCCTTCGTGTGTCTTCGTGGTCGGCCCGGTTGGTGAGCCGATGCGGTTCAATCAGATCTTGGCGACCTGGTTGAAGGAGAGCTCGACCGGGGTCTCCCGGCCGAAGATCGACACCAGCACCTTGAGCTTCTGGCTCTCGGCGTTGATCTCGGAGATCGTGGCGGGCAACGTGTCGAACGGACCGTCGGTCACGGTGACCGACTCTCCGATCTCGAAGTCCACCTCGATCTGAGCGGCGGCGCCGGCCTTCGCCTTGACGGCCTCGGGCTTGGGCGCGAGCATCGGCGCGAGCATCGAGAAGACCTCGTCCTGCGTCAGCGGGACCGGCTGGTGGGTGTGCCCCACGAAGCCTGTCACTCCCGGGGTGTGGCGCACCGCTCCCCACGACTCGTCCGTCAGATCCATGCGCACCAGCACGTAGCCGGGGATACGCACGCGACGGACGGTCTTCTTCTGGGCGTTCTTGACCTCGGTGACCTCTTCCATCGGCACCTCGACCTGGAAGATGTAGTCCTCCATGTTCAGGCTCTGGGTGCGGTTCTCGAGGTTGACCTTCACGCGGTTCTCGTAGCCGGCGTAGGAGTGGATGACGTACCAGTGGCCGGGCAGGCGCCGAAGCTGGGCCTTGAACTCCTCGACCGGGTCGACCTCGTCCTCAGCCTCGGCTCCAGCCTCAGCGTCCGTCTCGACGTCGGCTGCGGCGTCCGTCTCGACGTCAGAGGTCACCGCCTCGGGGGTGACGTCCTGGTCGGCGGACACTGCGTCGTCGACGATCGGCGTCGGCTCCGGTGACTCCTGGGACACGGACTGACCTGCTTTCTGGTGACTGTCGAGAATGTGCGCGGTGCGGTGCGGCCGGCTGTCGGCCCCTCGGCGGTCAGCCGAAGAGCCAGAAGGTCCCTTGGCCGATCACGAAGTCGACGAGGGTGACGAAGGCCATCACGACGGCGACGAACACCAGCACGACGGTGGTGTACTTGATCAGCTCGGCGCGGCTCGGGGTCACGACCTTCTTGAGCTCGGCCACCACCTGCCGGACGAACAGGGCGATACGGGCGAAGATGTTGCGCCGCGGCTGCGCACCCCGGCTCGCGCCCGAGCTCGGGCGCGCCCCACCGGCCGGCGAAGCCTCGGAGGCTGATTCGCTCACGATTCGTCCCTACGTTGTGTCGTGCCGACCGGTCCTGCGACCGGTCGGTGTCGGTGCGGGCATCTGCCCGTACTGCGCAGGGTAGACAGGACTCGAACCTGCAACCTGCGGTTTTGGAGACCGCTGCGCTACCAATTGCGCCACTACCCTTGGGGCTCGAACGCTGGCGTCACGGTGAACCCGCGCACTTCGACCGTCACGGACGGCGCAAAGAACGACTTGTCCCGATCCCGGGCACGGCTCATCATGGCGGGCGTCAACCACCGAAGGCCAACCATACCTGCAAACGCCCCGCGCACCCAATCCGTCCTGGGCGCACCTCACGGCCGATGGCAGACTGGCGCGATGCGCGACCTCGTCTCCTGCCCAAGGCGCATCTGCACCTGCACTTCACGGGGTCGATGCGCTCCGAGACACTGCTGGAGCTCGCCCGAAGCCGCGGGGTCCGCCTGCCCGGGGCCCTGACCGAGGCGGCGCCGCTGCGCCTTCCCCCGACCGAGCGTGGCTGGTTCCGGTTCCAGCGCCTGTACGACGCCGCACGCGCCTGCGTCCGCTCGGAGTCCGACATGCGGCGGGTGGTCCGCGAGGCGGCCGAGGACGATGCCGCCGAGGGATCCGGGCGGCTCGAGGTCCAGGTGGACCCGAGCTCGTACGCGCCGTTCGTCGGCGGGATCACCCCTGCCGTGGAGATCGTGCTGGACGAGGCGAGGTCGGCCAGCGCCGCTACCGGTGTCGAGGTCGCGGTCATCATCGCCTCCTCGCGGATGCGTCACCCGCTCGAGGCACGCACTCTGGCCCGTCTCGCCGCACACTATGCGGGTGACGGGCCGGGCCAGGTCGTCGGGTTCGGTTTGAGCAACGACGAGCGCCGCGGCGACACGGAGGACTTCGCCCCCGCCTTCGCGATCGCGCGACGGGCAGGGCTCGCCGCCGTGCCGCACGGCGGCGAGCTGCTCGGCCCCGCGCACGTCAGCCAGGTGCTGCACAACCTGCACCCTGACCGGCTCGGTCACGGGGTGCGAGCAGTCGAGGACCCCCGCGTCCTGGACGCCGTCGTCGCCGGGGGTGTGGCGCTTGAGGTGTGCCCGGCATCGAACGTCTCCCTCGGGGTCTACGCGGAGCCGCAGGACGTCCCGCTCGGGCAGTTGGTGAGAGCAGGAGCGCAGATCGCGCTCGGCGCGGACGACCCGCTCCTGTTCGGCTCGCGTCTGCTTGCCCAGTACGAGCACGCCCGCACCGTGAGCGGCTTCGACGACGCAACCCTGGCGCATCTGGCCGCCTCGTCCGTGCGGGCGTCACGCGCGTCGACCCCGACCAAGGCGCGCCTGCTGTCCGGGGTCCAGACCTGGCTGGCCCGCCCCGACCCGCCGTCCGCGGAGAGCTGATGACCGATCGCCCTGCTGCCGCCCGCACGCGCCCACGCCAACGCCGCGACCTGACGGTGCGCACCCGGATCGCCATGACGATGGTGGCGTTGAGCACCCTGGCATTGGCGAGCGCCGGCACGGCTGCGTTCGTGCTGCAGCGGGCCTCCGTCGACCAGCGCATCGAGGACGCGCTGCTGCAGACGGTTGCGGAGTTCGAGACCTTCCACCGCGACGCGGTGGACCCCCGCACCGGAGCGCGGTACGCCACGGTGGCGGACCTGGTCTACAACGCTCTGCAGCTCACCGTGCCGGGACGCCACGAGGGCATGCTCGGCCTGGTCGACGACGAGGTCCGCTGGACCGCTCCCGCGAGCGTCGAGCTGCGGCTCGAGGATGATCCTGCGCTGGTCTCTGCCGTGGTCGACTCGGCCCGTTCCGAGTCGGTGCGGATCGCCACCGTGTCCACCCCGGCCGGAACCTACCGGTACACCACCATTCCGGTGCGCAGCGACACCGCGGCGGGAGCAGTCGTGCACGCCATCGACGTCACCCAGGAGCATGCGGAGTTCAACCAGGTCTTCGGCAGCTATGCCCGCGTGGCGGCGGGCGCCGTCGTCGTCATCGCCGTCGTCGGCTGGTTCCTGGCGGGCCGGTCCCTGCGTCCGCTGCGGGTGCTGCGCCGGACCGCCGACCTGATCACCGACTCCGACCTTTCGCGCCGCATCCCGGTCACGGGCAACGACGACCTGGCGGCACTGACCGAGACGATCAACGCGATGCTCGACCGGCTCGAGGCTGCGCTGACCTCGCAGCGGCGCATGCTCGACGACGCGGGACACGAGCTGCGCACGCCGCTGACGATCGTGCGGGGTCACCTCGAGCTCATGCGTCCCGACGACCACGCCGACGCGGCGGAGACCCGCGCCCTCGTGCTCGATGAGGTGCTGCGTATGCAGCGCCTGGTCGACGACCTGATGACGCTGGCCACGGCCAACCATCCGGGTTTCGTGCGGCTGGAACCCACCGACGTCGGCCACCTGACCGCCGGGGTGCACGACAAGATCCGACTCCTCGCGGACCGGCGCTGGCTGGTCGACGCCGCGGCCGCCGTCACGGCCGACATCGACCCCCAGCGCATCACCCAGGCGATGCTGCAGCTCGGTGCGAACGCGGTACGCCACACTGCACCCGGGGCGACGATAGCCATCGGCAGCGCCGTGTCGCAGGGGTCGCTCCTGCGGTTCTGGGTGCGTGACGAGGGCTCCGGCGTCGCCCCCGAGGACGCCGCACGAATCTTCGACCGCTTCACCCGGGGCGCCGGCAGCACGCGCGACGACCGGGGCGCCGGACTCGGACTGGCGATCGTGTCCGCGATCGCGCAGGCGCACGGCGGCCGTGTCCTCCTCGACAGCGTCCCCGGGCGGGGGGCCACCTTCACCCTCGAGATTCCCGCGTTGGGCCTCGCTCCCGCGCCGGCGCC
>JBQGOU010000215.1:0-6266 GCA_052086865.1 Cellulomonadaceae bacterium | reverse complement strand
CGGGGCGGTGCTCGGCAGCGCGCTGCGCGCGGCCGGTCACGCCGTGGTCGGCGCAAGCGCGGTCTCGCGCGCCTCCCTCGACCGGGTGGAGCTGTTGCTGCCCGGCGTGCCCGTCCTGGAGGTCCCCGACATCGTCGAACGCGCCGAGCTCGTGCTGCTCGCCGTGCCCGACGACGCGCTCGGCGACCTCGTCACCGGCCTCGGTGCGCTCGGCGCCTGGCAGCCCGGGCAGCTCGTCGTGCACACCTCGGGCAGGTTCGGCACCGATGTCCTTGCCCCGGCGGCCGCGGCGGGCGCGATCACGCTGGCGATCCACCCCGCGATGACGTTCACGGGCACGTCGCTGGACCTGGCTCGGCTCGAGGGCACCGCCTTCGCCGTGACCTCGGCGCCCGTGGTGCAGCCGATCGGCCAGGCGCTCGTCGTCGAGATCGGCGGGGAGCCCGTGATCGTCGCCGAGGAGGACCGCGGGCTGTACCACGCGGCCCTCGCGCACGCGTCCAACCATCTCGTGGTGCTGATCGCCCAGGCGGCCCAGGCGCTGGGCGCCGCGGGTGTGGCCGACCCAGGTCGCGTGCTCGGCCCGCTGGTTGCCGCAAGTCTGGACGGCGCGCTGCGCGCCGCCGACATCGGTGATGTCCCCACCTCGCCCGGACCGGCCGCGCCGGGCGCCATCGCAGCGCTGACCGGCCCGGTCTCCCGCGCGGACGTCGGCACGGTTGTGCGCCACCTGGCCGTGCTGGACGAGCTCGCGGCGCGTGACGGTGCCCCGGACGCGGCGGAGGCCTATCGTGTCCTGGCCCGGGGCGCTGCGCAGCGTGCGCTGCGCGCAGGCCGGCTCTCCACCCAGCAGGCGGCAGCCGTGCTCGACGTCCTCGACCAGGAAGCAGGTTCGCCATGAGCCCCCGTCGTCGCGTCGTCAGCACGCGAGAAGCCCTCCGCGCCGCCCTCGGCGCGGGTCCCGCCCCGTGCGGGCTCGTCATGACGATGGGCGCCCTGCACGCCGGGCACGTCGAGCTGGTGCGCGCGGCACGCGCCGCCGTCGGCCCCGAGGGGCAGGTGGTCGTCTCGATCTTCGTCAACCCGCTGCAGTTCGGGCCCGACGAGGACTACGCCCGCTACCCACGGGATCTCGAGGCGGATCTGGCGACGCTTGCGGCGAGCGGTGCCGACGTCGACGTCGTCTTCGCGCCACGAGCGGAGGAGATGTACCCGAGCGGCCCGATCGTCACGGTCAGCTCCGGCAGCATCGGCCGGGTGCTGGAGGGCGCGTTGCGACCCGGGCACTTCGACGGAGTCCTCACGGTCGTGGCCAAGGTTCTGCACCTGGTCGGTCCGGACCTGGCCTTCTTCGGCGAGAAGGATGCGCAGCAGCTGCTCGCGGTCCGCCGGATGGCCACGGACCTGGACCTGCCGGTCGAGATCCGCGGCGTGCCGATCGTCCGGGACGCGGACGGCCTGGCGCTGTCCTCGCGCAACGTCTTCCTGGGGCCCGTCGACCGCCGTCGGGCACTGGCGCTCGCCCGGGCCCTGCGCGCCGGCGCCGAGGCGGGCGTGCGCGGTCCGGCTGCCGTGCGCGCAGCAGCCGGCGCAGTGCTCGACGCGGCCGAGGTGTCGCCCGACTATCTTGCGCTCGTCGACCCGGCTACCGTCGAGGAGGTCCCCGCCGGGTTCGCCGGACCCGCGCTGCTGCTCGTGGCCGCACGGGTGGGCACCACCCGGCTGATCGACAACACGGCCGTGCACCTCGGCGCGGCCGGCCCAGGAGGTCTGTGATGCACGCCCGACCCGCGTCCCTGCAGCGGCCCATGATGATCGCCAAGATCCACCGGGCCCGTGTCACGCAGGCGAACCTGCACTACGTCGGATCGATTACGGTCGACGCCGACCTGTTGCGCGCCGCGGACCTGCTCGCCGGTCAGCAGGTCGACGTCGTCGACGTCACCAACGGGGCGCGGCTGACCACCTATGTCATCCCCGGCGAGGCGGGCGGCGCGGAGATCTGCATCAACGGGGCGGCCGCACATCTGGTGCATCCCGGGGACACCGTCATCCTCATCGCCTACGGCCAGCTCTCGGACGCGGATGCCCGCACGTACACCCCACGGGTCGTGTTCGTCGACGCCGGCAACCGGATCGTCGAGGTCGGGGGAGAGCCCGGCGCCGTGCCCGAGGGGTACGACCTGGCGCCCTCGGGGACGTCGATCGAGGAGTTCCAGGGCGAGCGGACGCCCGCCGACGAGGTCGGCGCGGGTCGGTAGACTCGTGCGGTGACTTCCGAGCAGAGCGATTCCGCGGCGGCCGGCTCCGCCGCAGCCACCGAGCCCACCTCCCCGACGGCAGGGGCCGACACGGTCCCCGAGCAGGTGCGGGTGCGGCACGAGAAGCGTCAGCGGCTGATCGACTCCGGTGTGCAGCCCTACCCCGTCTCGGTTCCGGTGACCAGCACCATCGCCGACGTGCGAGCGCGCTACGGGCACCTGGGAGCGGGGGAGGAGACCGAGGACACGGTGGGCGTGGCCGGCCGGGTCGTGTTCCTGCGGAACACCGGAAAGCTGTGCTTCGTCACCCTCCAGGACGGTGCGGGCGAGCGGCTGCAGGTGATGCTCAGCCAAGCCGTCGTCGGCCCCGACTCCCTCGCCGCCTTCAAGGCCGACGTCGACCTCGGGGACCACTTGTTCGCCCACGGCCGGGTCATCTCCTCGCGCCGCGGGGAGCTGTCGGTGTTCGCCGACGACTGGCAGATCGCGGCGAAGGCGCTGCGCCCCCTGCCCAACCTCTACGCACGCGAGGACGGCTCCGCCGCCGAGCTGTCCGAGGAGGCCCGCGTGCGGCAGCGCTACATCGACCTCATCGCCCGTCCCGCCGCTCGGGATGCCGTGCGGCTGCGCGCCGACGTCATGCGGTCCCTGCGCGAGAACTTCCACCGCCGGGGGTTCACCGAGGTGGAGACGCCGATGCTCCAGACGATGCACGGCGGTGCGGCGGCCCGGCCGTTTACGACCCACATGAACGCCTTCGACATGGAGCTGTTCCTGCGCATCGCCCCGGAGCTCTTCCTCAAGCGTGCCGTGGTCGGTGGCATCGAGAAGGTCTTCGAGATCAACCGGAACTTCCGCAACGAGGGCGCCGACTCCACGCATTCACCCGAGTTCGCGATGCTCGAGGCGTATGAGGCCTACGGCGACTACGACACGATGGCGGCGCTGACGCAGGACCTGGTGCAGACCGCGGCCCAGGACACGCTCGGCACGACGCTGGTCACTCTCGCCGACGGGGAGCAGTACGACCTGGGCGGGCAGTGGGCGCAGCTGGACCTGTACGGTTCGCTGTCCGAGGCACTAGGGGAGGAGATCACGCACGACACTTCCGATGCCCGCCTGCTCGACCTTGTCGACGCCATCGACCTGAGCGTGGATCCTGCCAAGCAGAACCACGGCAAGCTCGTCGAGCAGCTCTGGGAGCACTACGTGGGCGACCACCTGTATGCCCCCACCTTCGTCCGAGACTTCCCCGTGGAGACCAGCCCCCTGACCCGGGACCACCGCTCCAAGGCCGGCATCGTCGAGAAGTGGGATCTGTACGTGCGGGGTTTCGAGCTGGCCACCGCGTACTCCGAGCTGGTGGACCCCGTCGTCCAGCGGCGTCGCTTTGTGGAGCAGGCCAGGCTCGCGGCGGCCGGCGACGAGGAGGCCATGGTGCTTGACGAGGACTTCCTGACCGCCATGGAGTTCGCTATGCCGCCCAGCGGTGGAATGGGCATGGGGATCGACCGGCTGCTCATGGCCCTGACCGGGCTCGGCATCAGGGAGACGATTCTGTTTCCGCTCGTCAAGCCGCTGGCCTGAGGGGCGTCACCCGGGCGAAGCGCTTCGGGCGAGGGGCGCCGGCGCGTGCATGCCGGAACGAGTGCCTAGAATGGGCCGGTGGACACGTTTCTGCAGGCGCTCGGTGCGCTGATTCCCTCGGTCGGTGTCGGTGTGCTCTTCTACTTCGCGATCCGAGCGATCGTCCGTGCGGACCGCAACGAACGCGCGGCGGTTGCCCAGTACGAGGCGGAGCACCGCGTCGCCGCGGATTCCGAGCGCGCAGCGGGCGTCCCAGTCCCGCCGGAACCTCCCCGGGACTGACTCCCCGGTTCTGGTATTGGCGCTGCGTCGCCACCGGCGGGCGTCCCACAATTCGCGGCACAGGCCAGATTGATATATGGGCGTTCGCTGCGCTCATTGCACAGCCTGTTGCCGCCTCAGTGAACTCTCAGGATTCACGCCTATGATTCGCGTTGACAGAATGGGCTGCGCCGCTAATACTCAGGATATCAACGCATAATTCGGAATCGACAATCGATAGGGGTACGCGAATGGC
This sequence comes from Cellulomonadaceae bacterium, assembly GCA_052086865.1. Taxonomy (GTDB): domain Bacteria; phylum Actinomycetota; class Actinomycetes; order Actinomycetales; family Cellulomonadaceae; genus Flavimobilis. Next base: position 1,901 of record JBQGOU010000215.1, on the reverse strand, counting down.
ACAGAAGGTTCAGGTGGTCCTGGTGGACGATCTCGATGGCGGCACCGCGCAGGAGACCGTGAGCTTCGGGCTCGACGGTGTGTCGTATGAGATCGACCTCAACGCCGAGCACGTTCAGGAGCTGCGCGACGCGCTGGCACCGTGGATCGGTCACGCCCGCAAGGTGGGTCGGGCAAGCCGTCCCGCGCGCCGTGCGCGCGCCACCGGCTCGTCGTCCAACGCGAACGAGATCCGGCAGTGGGCACGGGAGAACGGGTTCCAGGTCAACGAGCGTGGACGGATCTCCGCGGAGATCAAGGAGGCCTACGAGGCGGCGCACTGAGCCGTCCGAGGCGAAAGACACGGCGAGGGCCGCGACGTTGCGTCGCGGCCCTCGCCGTGTCTGGGACCGCGGTCATGTCCGCGGCGCCTGTGCGTCAGTGCTCGGGACTGCGGTGCAGCTCGACGTCGACGATCTCGGTCAGCAACGGGATGCACTTGCCGCAGCTCCCGCCCGCCCGGGTCCGGCGCTGCACCTCCTCGAGGCTGCGTGCGCCGTCGACGTGGATGACGTGGCGCAGTTCGCCCGCCGTGACGTTGGTGCAGTGGCACACGAGGGCGTCCTCGGGAAGTGACTCCGCCTCCTGCACGGGCAGCGGTGGTTCCGGGGCCACGGGCGCCGCGAGCTTTGCGCGGAGCGCCTCGAGGGCAGACAGTCCGGGAGCGTTCGAATCCATAGCACCCAGTCTCGCCCGTTTTTCACGGCCGGTCCTAGGACTTCCGACTCCCCTCGGGCCCCCGGCGTGGCCACGTCGGGGCAGCGGAGATAATGACCGGATGAACCCACTGCCGGATGCGGGGCACGATGCGGGGCCGTGTGTGGCCATGATGACGGTGCACACCTCGCCGCTGGACCAGCCCGGCACCGGGGACGCCGGGGGGATGAACGTCTACGTCAGCGAGCTGTCCCAGGCGCTGGTCCGGGCGGGGGCGCGGATCGAGATCTTCACCCGCGCCACCTCCTCGAGGGTGGCCGAGGTGGTCGAAGCATCGCCTGGGATCCTCGTGCGCAACCTTGCGGCGGGGCCGTTCGAGGGACTCGACAAGAACGACCTGCCCGGGCAGCTGTGCGCCTTCACCGCCGAGGTGCTGCGCAGCGAGGCCGCGCGGACCCGCGGGTGGTACGACGTGGTGCACTCGCACTACTGGCTCTCGGGCCAGGCCGGATGGCTCGCCGCGGAGCGCTGGGAGGTTCCGCTGGTGCACTCGATGCACACGATGGCCAAGGTGAAGAATGCCGCACTGGCGCCGGGGGACTCACCCGAGCCCCGGGGGCGGATCATCGGCGAGGAGCAGGTCGTGATCGCCGCGGACGCACTCGTGGCCAACACGGCTCAGGAGGCGTGCGAGCTGGAAGAGCTGTACGGCGCGGACCCGGACAAGGTCGACGTCGTGGCCCCGGGCGTCGACCTCGACCTGTTTCGCCCCGCAGCCGGCGTGCCCGCGGCCGATGATCGGGCACGACTCGGCCTGCCTGCCGGGCCGCTGGTGCTCTTCGTGGGTCGCGTGCAGCCGCTCAAGGGCCCCGACGTGCTGGTCCGGGCGATCGGTGCCCTGCGAGCGCAGGGGCAGCGCACGCCGACGCTGGTGATCCTCGGTGGTCCCAGCGGGCGGCCGACGGCGGTGACCGAGCTGCAGGCACTGGCCGCACAGCTCGGCGTCACGGACCGGGTGGTGTTCCACCCCCCGGTTCCGCGCGCGGAGCTGGCGCGGTGGTACCGCACGGCGGATGTGGTGGCGGTGCCGAGCCACAACGAGTCCTTCGGGCTCGTGGCGGCGGAGGCGCAGGCATGCGGCACCCCGGTGATCGCGGCCGCGGTGGGCGGCCTGCGGACCGTCGTCCGCGACGGCGTCAGCGGGGT
>JBQGOU010000214.1:2716-6268 GCA_052086865.1 Cellulomonadaceae bacterium | reverse complement strand
GTGGTGGTCACCACCACGACTCGTCGTGCGCTAGGCTTTCACTCGATCCACGACCGCTGGTCGGACGCGCCACCGCGCGACGTGCCGCACCGCAGTGACGAATCAACCTCGGGAGCCTGCCCTGTTCAGCCTTGCGACGATCCCCGCCGCCACGGGCGACGGCGGCTACCACCCTCCGTCCATCACGGAGTTCTTCCCGTCGGCCATCTTCTTCGAGGACTCGATCTTCGAGTTCAACCGCATCATGCTGGTCCGCGTCGTCGCGGCCGTCGCGCTGATCACGCTGTTCGTGATCGCCGCCCGCCGAGCGAAGCTGGTGCCGGGCCGCGGGCAGAACGTGGCCGAGATGCTGCTCGACTTCGTGCGGGTCTCGATCGTCCAGGAGGTCATGGGGGACAAGGGGCGGCGCTTCGTCCCGATGCTCACTACGATCTTCTTCGCGATCCTCGCCTTCAACATCACGGGCGTCATCCCCTTCCTCAACATCGCCGGCACCTCCCTCATGGGACTGCCGCTGCTGCTGGCGCTGTGGGTGCTCGCGATGTACCTGTTCCGCGGCGTGCAGCGCTTCGGGGTGGGGGGCTACCTCAAGAACAGCCTGTTCCCGCCGGGCGTGCCGTGGTACCTGTACGTCCTGATCACCCCGATCGAGGCGCTCCAGGTCTTCGTCTTCCGGCCCGTCACGCTCGCGCTGCGTCTGTGCGCCAACATGATCGCCGGGCACCTGCTCCTGGTGCTGGCCTTCGGTGGCACCCACTTCCTCTTCTTCCAGGCCGCCGGCGCGATCAAGGCCGCCGGCACCGTCGCCCTCGTGGGCGGCCTGGCCTTCACCCTGTTCGAGATCCTCGTCGCCGCGCTCCAGGCGTACGTGTTCACCCTGCTCGCCGGGGTGTACATCAACATGGCCATCGAGGAGGAGCACTGATCGCCCCGCGATCAGCGACCGCACACAGCCCGTCAACGACAGCACGATCCTGACGCCCCGAGGGCGCCCTACGGAAGGAACACCATGGAAGCGACCACCACCCTCGCCGAGCTCACCGGCAACATCGCGACGCTCGGGTACGGCCTCGCCACGCTCGGCCCCGGTCTCGGTCTCGGAATCCTGATCGGCAAGACCGTCGAGGGCATGGCCCGCCAGCCCGAGGTGGCCGGCCAGCTGCGCACCACGATGTTCATCGGTGTCGCCTTCGTCGAGCTGCTCGCCCTCCTCGGCCTCGTGGCCGGTCTGCTCTTCACGGCATGAGTCTCGCGTCCGTGCTCGCCTCGGGCGCCGTGCTGGCCGCAACCGAGGGAGAGCCTGAAGGCATCGATCTCTTTCTGCCGGCGTCGTACGACATCCTGTGGTCCGCGGTCGTCCTGATCCCGATCGCGGTCGTCTTCTACAAGCTCGTCCTGCCTCGGTTCACCGAGATCCTGGACGAGCGCACCGCGAAGATCGAGGCCGGGCTGTCCTTCGCCGACAAGGCCAAGGACGACGCTGACCGCGCCCGCGAGGAGTACGAGCGCATGGTGCAGGAGGCACGCACCGAGGCCGCGCAGATCCGCGAGGGTGCTCGCGGCGAGGCGAGTGCGATTCTGGACGAGGCCCGCGAGAGGGCCACGGCCGAGGCCGCACGCATCGTCGAGACCGCGCAGCGCCAGATCGACGCGGACCGCACGGCCGCTGCCGTGTCGCTGCGCGCCGACGTCGGCAACCTCGCCACCGAGCTGGCGTCGAAGATCGTCGGCGAGTCCCTCGAGGACACCGCACGCCAGTCCCGCGTCGTCGACCGCTTCCTCGACCAGCTCGAGGCGTCCGCGCTGGCCGGCCAGGTCACCAAGGAGAAGTGATGCGCGGAACCAGCCTGCACTCCCTCACGGTCGTCCGGAACCGGTTCGCTCCGGTGCTGCGGGCAGCCGGTGCGGAGGCGGCCGGGCTCGGCGAGCAGATCTTCGCGGTGCTCGACGCCGTCGACGGATCGGGCGCGCTGCTGCGCGGCCTGTCGGACCCGTCGCGGCGCCCCGAGGACAAGACCGCGCTCGTGTCGGACCTGCTGTCCGACGGCTTCGACGCCCGGACGGTGACCGCGGTCAGCGACTTGGTGCGTCAGCGCTGGACCTCGGACCAGGACCTGGCGGACGGACTCGAGACCCTGGCGGTCGACGCGGTGCTGCTGTCGGCCGAGTCGCGCGGGGCGCTCGACGAGGTGGAGAACGAGTTGTTCACCATCGTGCGTGCCCTGATCGGCCATGCGCTTGCCCGCCGTGCCCTGACGGACCCCGGAGCGCCGCGTGAGCTGCGCGTCCGGCTGATCGACCAGATCCTGGGGGGCGGGGGAGACCCGGCCACCCGGCTGCTGGCGGAGCGCGCTGCGGGGCACCCGCGGGGCCAGCGCTTCGCCGCCACCCTGGGCCGCTACGGCGACCAGGCGGCCGAGCTGCGCGACCGCCTCGTGGCCAACGTCACGACGGGGAGCGCGTTCACCCGAGCACAGCTCGACCGCGTCGCCCAGCTGCTGCAGAACGCCTACGGGCGTCCCGTGCAGCTGAACGTCGCCGTCGACCCGGAGTTCCTGGGCGGGCTGCGTATCCAGGTCGGAGCGGACGTCGTCGACGCGACGATGCTCGCCCGGCTCGCGGATGCGCGTCGCCGGATGGCTAGCTAACCCGAAACGATTGCAAGCGATCGCCCGACCGGTGCGGTCATGACAGGAGAAGAGCAATGGCTGAGCTGACGATCCGGCCCGACGAGATCAGGGCCGCGCTGGACAGCTTCGTGGCGTCCTACCAGCCGACCGAGGCGATCAGCGAGGAGGTCGGCCGCGTGACGCTGGCCGGCGACGGCATCGCCCGCGTCGAGGGCCTGCCCGGAGCGATGGCCAGCGAGCTGCTGCGCTTCGAGGACGGCACGCTGGGACTCGCGCTGAACCTGGACGTGCGCGACATCGGCGTCGTCGTCCTGGGTGAGTTCACCGGCATCGAGGAGGGCCAGGAGGTGCGCCGCACCGGCGAGGTGCTCTCCGTCGCCGTCGGTGACGGCTACCTCGGCCGCGTCGTGGACCCCCTGGGCAAGCCCATCGACGGCCTCGGCGAGGTGGCGACGAGCGGTCGGCGTGCGCTTGAGCTCCAGGCCCCCGGCGTGATGCAGCGCCAGTCCGTCGGCGAGCCGCTGCAGACGGGCCTGAAGGCCATCGACGCGATGATCCCGATCGGGCGCGGTCAGCGTCAGCTGATCATCGGCGACCGCCAGACCGGCAAGACCGCGATCGCGATCGACACGATCATCAACCAGAAGGCGAACTGGGAGAGCGGCGACCCGACCAAGCAGGTCCGCTGCATCTACGTCGCCATCGGCCAGAAGGGCTCGACGATCGCCTCCGTGCGCGGCGCGCTCGAGGAGGCCGGCGCACTGGAGTACACGACCATCGTCGCCGCCCCGGCATCCGACCCCGCCGGGTACAAGTACATCGCCCCCTACACCGGCTCGGCGATCGGCCAGCACTGGATGTACGAGGGCAAGCACGTCCTGATCGTCTTCGACGACCTGTCCAAGCAGGCCGAGGCCTACCG
>JBQGOU010000214.1:0-2616 GCA_052086865.1 Cellulomonadaceae bacterium | reverse complement strand
GCAAGCACGTCCTGATCGTCTTCGACGACCTGTCCAAGCAGGCCGAGGCCTACCGTGCCGTCTCGCTGCTGCTGCGCCGCCCGCCGGGGCGCGAGGCCTACCCCGGTGACGTCTTCTACCTGCACTCCCGTCTGCTCGAGCGCTGTGCCAAGCTCTCGGACGAGCTGGGTGCGGGCTCGATGACCGGCCTGCCCGTCATCGAGACCAAGGCGAACGACGTCTCCGCCTACATCCCCACCAACGTGATCTCGATTACGGACGGTCAGATCTTCCTGCAGTCCGACCTGTTCAACGCGGACCAGCGCCCGGCGGTCGACGTCGGTATCTCGGTCTCCCGCGTGGGTGGTTCCGCCCAGGTCAAGGCGATGAAGAAGATCTCCGGAACCCTCAAGATCGACCTGGCCCAGTACCGTTCGCTCGAGGCCTTCGCGATGTTCGCCTCCGACCTGGACGCGGCCTCCAAGGCGCAGCTGACCCGAGGCGCGCGCCTCATGGAGCTGCTCAAGCAGCCCCAGTACACCCCGTACCCCGTCGCGAACCAGGTTGCCTCGATCTGGGCCGGGACCAAGGGCAAGCTCGACGACGTCCCGATCGAGGATGTGCGCCGCTTCGAGTCCGAGCTCCTTGAGCACCTCGGGCGCAACACCGAGGTCCTCTCGGTCATCGCCTCCACGGGCAAGCTCGAGCCGGAGACCGAGGACGCCCTGCGCGCCGCGGTCGACGAGTTCCGCCTCGGCTTCCTCAAGGGCGACGGCACCCCGCTGATCGCCGACGAGGACGAGGACGAGGGCGTCGAGGTCGAGCAGGAGCAGATCGTCCGGCAGAAGAAGGCCTGACGATGGCAGGTCAGCAGCGCGTCTACGAGCAGCGCATCCGTTCCACCCAGGCGCTGAAGAAGATCTTCCGCGCCATGGAGCTGATGGCGGCCTCGCGCATCACCAAGGCTCGAGCGAAGGTGGCGGCGGCCACGCCGTACTCGCGTGCTCTGACGCGGGCCGTGTCCGCGGCGGCGACCCACTCCGACGTCGACCACCCCCTGACCACGGAGCGCGACGACTCGAAGCGGGTCGGCGTGCTGCTGGTCACCTCGGACCGCGGGATGGCCGGCGCCTACTCGGCCGGCGCGATCCGAGAGGCCGAGCGCCTCATCGAACGGCTCACGGATGAGGGCAAGGAGGTGGTCCTGTACGTCGCCGGGCGGCGCGGGATCTCCTACTACACCTTCCGCGAGCGGGAGATGGCGGGGCAGTGGTCCGGGGAGTCGGACGCGCCGAGCATCGACATGGCCGACGAGATCGCCGAGACCCTGCTCGCGGCGTACCTCGACCCGGACCCGACCACGGGCATCCGGGGTCTGCACGTCGTGTTCACCCAGTTCGTGAACATGGTCACCCAGCGGCCGCGGGTCATCCGCATGCTGCCCCTCGAGGTGGTCGACGGCGTCGACGTTCCCGGCGAGCACGAGGCGCTGCCGCTGTACGACTTCGAGCCCTCGCCGGAGGAGGTGCTCGACGCCCTGCTGCCGCGGTACGTGCGCAGCCGGCTGTTCAGCTGCCTGCTCCAGGCCGCCGCATCCGAGCTCGCGGCGCGCCAGAGCGCGATGCACACGGCGACCGAGAACGCCGAGGACGTCATCCGCAACTACACCAGGCTCAAGAACCAGGCCCGTCAGGCCGAGATCACCCAGGAGATCAGCGAGATCGTCTCCGGGGCGGACGCGCTGGCGGCATCGTGAGCGCCCCCCTCCACGTCAGCACCGACCCCGCCGGATCCTGCTCCGGCCCTTCGAAGCGAGGCTAGCCATGACAGTCACCACCGACCAGAACGCCGCCACAGCGGCCACGGCCACCGGCCGGGTCGCGCGTGTGATCGGCCCCGTCGTCGACATCGAGTTCCCCGCGGACGCGATCCCCGACATCTACAACGCGCTCGAGGTTGACATCGACCTGTCCGCACAGGGCGAGGGCGAGACGAGCTTCACCCTGACGCTCGAGGTCGCCCAGCACCTCGGGGACTCCCTGGTCCGCGCGATCGCGCTGAAGCCGACCGACGGTCTGGTCCGTGGCGCGGCCGTCACCGACACGGGTGCGCCCATCTCGGTCCCCGTCGGCGACGTGACCAAGGGGCACGTCTTCGACGTCACCGGGCACGTGCTGAACGCCAAGCCCGGCGAGCAGATCGAGATCACCGAGCGCTGGCCCATCCACCGCAAGCCCCCGGCCTTCGACCAGCTGGAGTCCAAGACCCAGATGTTCGAGACGGGCATCAAGTCGATCGACCTGCTGACCCCCTACGTGCAGGGTGGGAAGATCGGTCTGTTCGGCGGCGCCGGCGTCGGCAAGACGGTGCTCATCCAGGAGATGATCTACCGCGTGGCCAACAACCACGACGGCGTCTCCGTGTTCGCCGGTGTGGGCGAGCGCACCCGTGAGGGCTGGGACCTGATCGAGGAGATGACCGAGTCCGGCGTCATCGAGAAGACCGCCCTGGTCTTCGGCCAGATGGACGAGCCGCCGGGCACCCGTCTGCGCGTGGCCCTGTCGGCGCTGACCATGGCGGAGTACTTCCGCGATGTGCAGAACCAGGACGTGCTGCTGTTCATCGACAACATCTTCC
>JBQGOU010000213.1:0-6274 GCA_052086865.1 Cellulomonadaceae bacterium | reverse complement strand
GTGACCGTACAGCGGCATACCCGCCTCGAGCCGGAGGCTGTCCCGCGCGGACAGGCCGGCCGGCACCAGGCCGTGCCGCGCGCCCGCCGCCAGCAGTGCGCGCCACAGCGTCACGGCGTGCTCGGCGTCGACGAACAGCTCGAAGCCGTCCTCCCCGGTGTACCCGGTACGAGCGACCAGCACTGCGGAGCCTGCGAAGCCCATGCCCGTGGCCGAGTAGTAGCGCAGCTCACGCGGTGAGCCGCCGAGCGACAGCTCCGCCGAGGGGGTCAGCTCGGCCGTGTCCTCCAGCACCTCAAGCGCGCGCGGACCCTGGACACCGATCAGCGCAACCGTGTCCGTCCCGTCCGCAACGGACACGTCGAAGCCCACCGTGCGGGCCGTCAGCGCCGAGACCACTGTGTCGCTGTTGGCCGCATTGGCCACGACCAGGTACTCATTCTCGGCGTTGTGGTAGACGATCAGGTCGTCGAGCACGCCGCCGTCCTCGGCGACGATCATCGAGTACCGCGCGCCCATCAGCCGGATCCCGGAGATCGCGCCCACCAGCGCGACGTCGAGGAAGGCTCCTGCATCCGGCCCGGTCACCGAGATCTCACCCATATGCGACAGGTCGAACAGCCCGGCCGCGGTGCGCACCGCCCGGTGCTCCGCGGTCTCGCCCGCATAACGCAGCGGCATGAGCCAGCCGCCGAAGGGGGTGAGCGTGGCTCCGAGCGCCTCGTGCTCGGCGGTCAGCGGCGTGCGGCGCGGTGCGGCGTCGGTCATCACTCGTCCTCGAAGCTCTCGATGGGCGGGCACGAACACATCAGGTTCCGGTCGCCGTACGCCCCATCGATGCGTCGCACCGGCGGGAAGTACTTGCCCGTGCGCAAGGACGGCACACCGAAGGCCGCCTGCTCGCGCGGGTAGGCGGGGGTCCAGTCGTCCACCATGAGCGACTGCGCCGTGTGCGGAGCCCCGCGCAGCGGGGAGTCCGCGGCGCTCCAGCGCCCCGCCTCAACCTCGGCGATCTCGGCCCGGATGGCCGCCATCGCCTCGACGAAGCGGTTGAGCTCCGCCAGGTCCTCGCTCTCGGTGGGTTCCACCATGAGTGTCCCCGGCACGGGGAAGGCGAGCGTGGGCGCGTGGAACCCGTAGTCCATCAGCCGCTTGGCCACGTCCTCGGCGGTCACCCCGGTGGCTGCGGTGATGGGGCGCAGGTCGAGGATGCACTCGTGCGCGACGAGTCCGCGGGGTCCGGTGTACAGGACGGGGAAGTGCTCCGCGAGCCGCGCGGCGAGGTAGTTCGCCGCGAGAATCGCGCCGGCCGTGGCGGCGCGCAGCCCGTCGGCGCCCATCAGCGCCACGTAGGCCCACGGAATCGGCAGGATCCCGGCCGAGCCGTAGCGGGCGGCGCTCACCGGGCCGACCGGGCCGGTGGCAGGCGTGCCCTCGGGCGCCGGAGTGGGGTCCCCGGGCAGATAGGGCAGCAGGTGCTCCGCAACGGCCACGGGGCCGACGCCGGGTCCGCCGCCGCCGTGCGGGATGCAGAAGGTCTTGTGCAGGTTCAGGTGAGAGACGTCCCCGCCGAAGTCACCCGGGCGGGCAACGCCCACCAGGGCGTTGAGATTGGCGCCGTCGATGTAGACCTGCCCGCCGGCGGCGTGCACGAGGTCGCAGACCTCCTGCACGGTCTCCTCGAAGACGCCGTGCGTCGAGGGGTAGGTGAGCATCACGGCGGCCACGCGTGCCGCATACTTCTCGAGCTGCACCCGCAGGTCGTCCACGTCGATCGACCCGTCCGGCGCCGTGGCGACGACGGCGACGCGCAGGCCGGCGAGTGTGGCCGAGGCCGCATTGGTCCCGTGGGCCGACGCCGGGATCAGGCATACGTCGCGCTTCGGGGCGCCGGGCTCGTGGTGGTCCGCGTGATAGGCGCGGATGGCCCGCAGCCCGGCGTACTCACCCTGGGACCCGGCGTTGGGCTGCACGCTCACCCCCGCGTATCCGGTGATGCGGGCAAGCCAGCTCTCCAGCTCGGCGACCAGCTCGGCATAGCCGGCGGCCTGCCAGCGCGGGACGAACGGGTGCAGCTCGGCGAACTCGGGCCAGGAGATCGGCTCCATCTCCACCGTGGCGTTGAGCTTCATGGTGCACGACCCGAGCGGGATCATCGTCCGGTCGAGCGCCAGGTCCTTGTCCGCAAGCGTGCGCAGGTAGCGCAGCATCGAGGTCTCGGAACGGTGCGTGTGGAAGACGGGGTGGGTGCAGAAATCCGAGGTGCGCAGAAGCCGCTCAGGCAGTGCGGCGTCGTCGTCGCCCTGCGCACCGGGAACCGGTTCGGCGCCCAGCGAGGTCGGCACCGCCGCCGGACCGCAGGCGTCGTCCGCGCCGGCGACGCCCGCTGCGACGGCGGCCACAACCTGTTCCACGTGAAACGGTGTGGTGATCTCGGAGCAGGAGATCTGGACGTGGTCCGCATCGGTGGCGAGCACGTTGATGGTGGCCGCCTCCGCGGCGGCGCGTACCCGCTCGGCCGCGCCGGGCACAGCCACCCGCACGGTGTCGAAGAAGTGCTCGTGCACCACGGTGTGCCCCGCGGCGCGCAGCGCCCGGGCGAGCCGCACCGCGCGGGCATGCACCTGCCGGGCGATGGCGCGCAGCCCGTCCGGACCGTGGTAGACGGCGTACATCGACGCCACGACGGCCAGCAGGGCCTGGGCCGTGCAGATGTTGCTGGTCGCGCGCTCCCGGCGGATGTGCTGCTCGCGGGTCTGTAGCGCCAGGCGGAACGCCGGGGCGCCGTCGGCGTCCACGCTCACCCCGACCAGACGTCCGGGCAGCATCCGCTCGAGGCCCCGGCGTACGGACATGTAGGCCGCATGCGGACCGCCGTAGAACAGGGGCACCCCGAACCGCTGGGAGGAGCCCACGGCTACGTCGGCGCCCAGTTCACCGGGCGGGGTGAGCAGGGTCAGGGACAGCAGGTCGGCGGCGATCGTGACAAGCGCCCCGCGGGCCTTGGCCGCTGCCGTGACGGCGGCGAGGTCGCGGACCGCGCCGCTGGCGCCCGGGGCCTGCAGCACCACGCCGACGACGTTTCCCTCGACTGCCTCAATCGTGGCCGGGTCCGCGCTCAGCCCGTCCGTGCCCACGGGCAGGTCGACGACCTCGAGGCGGATGCCGAGCGCCTCGGCGTGGCCGCGGGTCACCGCAATCGACTGGGGCAGGCACTCGGAGTCGAGCACGACGACGGGGTCCTTCGCCCCGCGCACGGCGCGGACCATGAGCAGGACGGCCTCGGCCACGGCCGTGGCCTCGTCCAACAGCGAGGCCCCGGCCACGGGCAGCGCCGTGAGGTCCGAGACCATCGTCTGGAAGTTCAGCAGGGCCTCGAGCCGACCCTGGGAGATCTCCGCCTGGTAGGGCGTGTACGAGGTGTACCAGGCGGGGTTCTCGAGCACGTTGCGGCGGATGACCCCAGGCGTGATCGTCGGATGGTACCCGAGGCCGATCATCTGGGTCATCACCGTGTTGCGCGCGGCCAGTCCCCGCAGCGCCTGTGTGACCTCGGTCTCCGTGCGCGGTGCCGGCAGGCGTAGCGGCTCCGTGGCCCGGATGCCTGCGGGCACCGCGGCATCGAGCAGCTCGTCGACGGAGGCGAAGCCGAGGGCCTCGAGCATCGTGGCCGCATCGGGGTGCGGCCCTGCGAGCGTGCCGATGTGGCGGGTGGCGAAGTCAGTCACGACGCTCGATTCTGCCACGCTGAGATCTCGGGGCGGTTACGGACGCCGGCCCTTGGCGAAGTAGGCGAGGGGGCCGATCCAGTTCACCAGCAGCGCGATTCCCCAGGCGAGCTTGGAGCCCTCGATCTCCTTCCCCGGGCGCCCGACGAGGTCCTTGTACGCGGCGACGGTCAACGCCAGCTGAGCGCTGGTGAGCAGGGTGACGAACACCTTGCGCTTGCCGCTGAGTTCTTTCCAGGACGTGTGTGCCATGGTTCCTCCGTTGGTGGGTCGTGCTCCCCACAGTAGGGCTAGTTCGGCACCGCTTCGAGGAATGCGCGCAGCACGGGCCCCGCGGTGCGGGCGCCGGTCTCCCCGTCGGTGACGAGCACCGCCACCGCGAGGTCACCACGGAACGCGATCATCCAGGTGTTCACGGAACCGTCACCCACCTCCGCAGTGCCCGTTTTGGCGGCCACCTCGCCGGGAAGGTCCGCAAGCACGCCGGCGCCGCCCTCGGTGACGACGGCGCGCATGAGGTCGCGCAACGTGGCGGCCTCCTCGGGCGTCAGGCCGTCGGCGCTGCCCTCGTCCTGCGTCGCGTCGCTGCCCGCCACGATCCACGGCTGCACCCTGGCGCCGGCGGCGACGCTTGCGGCCACCGTCGCCATGGACAGCACAGACGCCTCGACCTTGCCCTGGCCGATCATCGAGGCGGCGTGCTCCGTCGCCCCCGCCTCGGCGGGCACGGAGCCGAGGAAGGCCTCGACGCCGACGTCCGCCGTGGCGCCCAGCCCCAGGTCGGCCGCAGCGTCGTGCAGGGCCTGCTGGGTGACCAGCTCGCGCTGGGAGATCATCGCGGTGTTGCAGGAGTTCGCGATGGCGGTGCGCAGCGTCACGTCCCCGAGCGCGGCGGAGGGGTAGCCGGGAACGTTGCCGAACTCACGGCCGTCGACCGTGATGGTGGGGGTGCACGGCACGATCGAGTCCGCGTCGAGCCCTGCGCGCAGCATGGCCAGCGCGGTGACCACCTTGAAGGTCGATCCCGGGGCGTAGCGTCCGGCGGTGGACGTGGAGGTGCCGTCCCCGCCCGGGCCGGCTGCCGCGGCAAGCACCTGGCCCGTCGAGGGACGGATGGCGACGAGCCCACTGGCGGAGGCCGTGTCGGCCAACGCAGCCTCGGCGGCCGTCTGCACGGCCACGTCGATGCCCAGGCGGACCGGCGTGCCGTCGACGGCATCCGTGCGGAAGACCTCGACCTCGTCGTCCGCATCGACCGCCTCGTCCTGCGCCACCGGCGTCACCGTCACCCGCAGCCCCGCCTGACCGCGCAGCTGCTCGTCGTAGGTGCGCTGCAGGCCGGACAGCCCGACCAGATCCCCCGCACGGATGCGCCCGTCCGAGCTCTCGACGATCTCGGCCGTCGCCTCGCCCACCCGCCCCAGCAGGGGACGAGCGAACTCGCGGGTGGGGCCGAGCGGAAGCTCCCCGTCCACCACCCGGACACCGGGAACCGCTCGGGCCGCATCGACGTCCACTCCCGCCGTGTCGTCCGTGCGCACCGTGATCGCCTCGACGAAGGCGCGCGCCCCGGCGGCGGCGACCTGGGCGGCGTAGGTCTCCGGGTCCAGGCCGGCCACGGCCGCGAGGGCGCGTGCCGACTCCGGCTGCGCGGCCTCGTCGACGAGCGTCTTGTCGATGCCGATCCGGTACACGGGCCGCTCGGTGACGATTGCCGTGTCATCGGCCCCGAGGATCGCTGCCCGCTCAGGCTCGAGCCGCTGCGGAGTCAGCAGGTGCATGCCATCGAGCCCGGGCACCATGGCGTCCGGTCGCCAGGCGAGCGTCCAGGCGTCACCGTCCTCGCCCTCGCTGAGCGTGAGGTCGATCGTTGTCGTGTACTCCCAGTCCACGTCGACCCCCAGGTCCCAGGAGTAGGCCAGGGTTGCGGTGGCGTGGTCTTCGTCGCCCGCGAGGGCCACGTCGTGGACCTCGACGCCGGGGGCGCCGTCGGGCGTGAGGTCGAGGACGGGGCGCAGCGCCTGCTCCCAGTAGGTCGCTGCCCCGGACGCGTCGGTTCCGGTCAGCGGAACAGCGGTGAAGTCGCCGGAGACCATCGCGGCCGCGAACGCCTGCGCAGGCTCCGCCGGGTCCGGGCGGTCCGCGGTGCAGGCGGCGAGCGGCGCCACAAGCACCGTGGTGACCGCGGCGGCAAGCATCCGGCGCAGGTTCCTCATCGGGACGCCTCCGCCCGGCGCTGCCAGGCGACGATGCGCCGGATCGCCTCGGTGATCGTCTCCGGGTCCTGCGCAAAGGACAGCCGCACCCAGTCCCGTCCCGCCTGGTCGTCGAAGTCCGTCCCCGGGGTGAGCGCCACGCCGGCCTCGGCCAGCAGCCGCGCGCACCACGTCACCGAGTCCAGCCCGGAGCCGGACACGTCCGCGTACAGGTAGAACGCGCCGTCGGCGGGGGCGGTGCGTGGCCAGCCGAGCCGGGGCAGCGCGTCGAGCAGCAGGCGCCGCGAGCGCGCGTAGCGCTCGACGTTCTGGGCGGCGGCGGCATAGCCG
>JBQGOU010000212.1:0-6280 GCA_052086865.1 Cellulomonadaceae bacterium | reverse complement strand
AGGACGGTGCGAGTCGGCGTGATCGCGCCGAGCGCCCCGGCCAGGGCGAGCGCCGCAACCAGGGCGCCCACCGACCCGCCGAAGGCCGCGACCGGCAGCAGCACGGGCACCCCCACCGCGATGACCAGCACGGCGCCGAGTGAGGCGCCCGAGCTCAGCCCCAGCAGGTACGGGTCGGCGAGCGGGTTGCGGGTCAGCGACTGCATGACGACGCCGCACACGGCGAGTCCGGCGCCGACGGCGGCTGCGGTTAGCGCGCGTGGCAGCCGGCCCTGCCAGACGATGCCGTCGCGCAAAGCGCTCTCCAGCCCGGGCCGGAGCCCCAGGTGGTGCAGCACGGAGGCGAGCACCTCCGCCGGGCGCAGGTCGGCGGGACCCACCAGCACCGCCCCGAGCACGCTGAGCACGAGGGCGGCGGCGGCGACCAGGAGCCACCTGCCACCTCGTCGGGCCGACGGCGGCCGCGGAGCACGCCACGGCACGGGACGCGCCGCGTCCCACACCGGGGCCTGTGCGCGCCGCTGATCCACCGTCATCACCCGATCGGGAGGGCCTTGACCTGGGTGGCGACGTCGGCTGCGGCGTCGACGGTGCGCACGCCCGCCTCCGTGGCGGGGAACGGCACGATGACGTAGGCGCGGTTGCGCACGGCCGTGAGCTCCGCGGTCAGCGGCGTGGACTCGAGCAGCTCGATCTTCTTCTCGGCGCTGTTCCACTCGGAGTCGACCAGGACCAGCACGTCGGGATCGGCTGCGGCGACCTGCTCCCAGCCGAACGGTCCCCAGCTGTCGTCGATCTCCGCGGCGATGTTCTCCAGGCCGGCGGTTGTCATGATCAGGGCGGGAGCGCCGAGGTTGCCGCCGACGTAGGGGATGTCGGAGCCCGAGGAGAACCACAGCGCGGTCAGCCCGCGGTCGTCCGGCTCGATGGCGGCCAGGGACGCCTGCTGCGCGGTGACGAGCTCGGTTGCGGCCGAGGCGACGTCCATGATCTGCCCGACCTGCTCGATCTCGTCGAACACGAGGTCGAAGGTCAGCGGATCGGGCCGGTACTCCGGTTCCTTGCACGCCGAGGGCGCGACGAACGTGCGCACGCCGAGCTGCTCGAAACTCGCACGCTCGCCCGCCCCGTCCGCGGAGAAGTTCGACTCCCATCCGGCGTAGACCAGGGCGGGCTCGGTGTCCAGGACGGCCTCGTTGCCCGGAACGCGGTCGGAGAGCACCGGGAGTGCGGCCGCCTGCGCGGTGTACGGCTCCGGTGCCGGGCCGTCCGGGTAGGCGGTGGCGACGATGCGGTCACCCACGCCGAGCGCGAGGAGCATCTCCGTCGTGGCGGACTTGATCGTCACCACGCGCTGCGGCGCCTGGTCGAAGGTGACCTCGGTGCCGCAGTTGTCCACGGTGAGCGGGTACACGGTGGCGTTCGACTCCGCCGGGGGAGCGGCGCTGGTTCCCGTCGCGGGGGAGTCCGCCGCTGGGGCGCCGGCATCGCTTCCGCCGCAGGCGGTGAGCAGGGTGGCGGACAACAAGGTGGCGGCGAACAGGGCGGTCGTGGTGCGCGGGGTGCGGGACATGGGCGCGATGGTCCTCCGGTCAGGGGTCGAGGGGGACGGCAGCACTCGTGCCGTTGACCAGCCGGATCAGTCGCGATCGGGAGTCCCGGCGAAATCCGCCGCCGGGGGTCGTCATGGGCCAGCCTACGGCCCGACGATGAACGCGGTGTTACGCGTCGCGGCGCAGCGGCCCGGGCTCGGTCCGCTGCGCGCTCAGACGCCCAGCTCGCGATCCCGGTCGATGGTGGCCTGCACCCCGTCGACCACGGTTGAGACGAAGCCGCCGTCCTCCAGCGCCATGAGCCCGGCGATCGTGGTGCCGCCGGGGGAGCAGACCTTGTCGATCAGCACCCACGGTGCGTCGTCGGACTCGAGGATCATCTGCGCGCTGCCCAGCACGGTCTGGGCGGCGACCTCGGTCGCCAGAGCCTTGGGCATGCCTGCGCGCAGCGCGCCCCGAGCCAGCGCGTCGATGAACAGGTAGGCGTAGGCCGGGGCGCTGCCCGCGATGGCGGTGTAGGTGGAGAAGTGGTCCTCGGGCAGCTCGATTGCGCGCCCGACGGCGCCGAAGAGGTCCAGCACGAAGCGCACCTGCTCCGCGCTCGCGGCGTCGTTGCCCGCGACGGCGGACATGGCGGCACCGATCGTGGCGTTGACATTGGGCATGACGCGCACGGTGGGCTGCTGCGCGCCCGTCCCGCCGAGCAGGCGGGCGATGGTGGCGAGCGGGGTTCCGGCGGCGATCGACACGAGCAGCGTGCCTCGCTCGGCCAGCACCGCGGCGAGCGGAGGGAGCGCGGCGGCGAAGACCTGGGGTTTGATCGCCAGCACGACGGCGTCGACCTGGGCCACGAGGTCCTCGTTCGAGTCGGCGACGGTGAAGCCGAGCTCCTCGGCGGCGCGGTGGGCGCGCGCGGCGTCGGGATCGTGGACGACGACGTCCTGCGGGGCGAGGAACCCGTGGGTGAGCGCCCCGCGCACGATTGCGGAGGACATGTTGCCGAAGCCGATGAACCCGACCTTCATGGTGTTCCTGTCTGCTCGAAGGACTGCTGGTCGAAGGACTGCTGCGCGAAGGAGCGCTGCGCGAGGTCTGCGCCCCCAGCCTAGAGGCTCTGGGCTGCCGTCAGCCGTCCGAATCCTGAGACGAACCCCGTGCGCCCTTGCCCGGTGGCATGGCTCCGGGCACGATCAAACGCGTGAGCCACCTCGACCTCAGCACCGCGAGCGCCCCCGGCGTGCGTGTGATGCGTGGGGGCGCGAGCTCGTTCACGGCCGCAGGGCCCGACGCCGGGCACCGTGCGGTGGCGCTGCGCTGTTGTTGACGGCTCGCTGACCGTCCAGGCAGATCGTGATCGCCGGTCAGTGAGCAGGCTCGTGCGGATGTCCGCACCGATCCCGGGACGCCCCGGCTGCCGGCCCTCGTCGCGTCGCACCCCGAAGGACCCCCACATGTCTGCTCTGAGCACAGCCCCGTCGCTGCACACGGCCCCCTCCTCGGCCACCTTCCCTGCAGCGCCGCTGCACTCGGCGTCCGCCTCCGCCTCGACCGCCGCCGGCGCGGTACGGCACCCCCTGGCCTCGCGCTACGTCCAGTCCGCCCTCGCCAGCGTCGAGGAGCTCGTCGCCAGGGACATCGAGGCCTACTCCCGACGCCGTCGCACCGCCTGAGGGCACTTGAGGGACTGGGGGCTGGGGCCCTCGAGCTACGATCCGGCCGCACTCCGCGGTGGTACCAGGTCGCCGACGGGGCATCCGAGCGCCGCCGCGAGGCGCCCGACCTCGTCCAGAGTCCACGGCACCCGGCCGGGGAAACGGTGCCCGACCGAGCTGCGGGACAGGCCCACGATGTCACCCAGATCTGCCTGACTCAGCCCCCTCAGCATGGCCTCGACGCGGATCCTTCCGGCGACGACAGCCGCGAGGCCGTCCTCGACCACGGTCGCCGCGGGGTAGATCGACCGGGGAATCGGTGTTTCACGAAACTGCTCGACGCTCATGGTCGTGCCTTTCAAGGTCGGGGACGTGCGGGGCGGGACAGCGTGCCGGTGGGGCTGCGCGCCGGTGGGGCTGCGCGCTGGCGGACAGGACGTGGTGCCCGCAGCACTGTTCAGATCCGTCACTCCTGCGTACCGGCGTGCGCCATGTGCTTCGAATCTGAGCCCGTGCCGCCTGACCGCGCGCTCCGGGTGCGATTACTGCCCGAGGCCGTGGTGGCTCGATGCGATGACGCCCGGCTGCCGGAGCTGCTCCGCCCACGGCGGCGGGGCAACCGGCACTTCGGCCTTCCGCCACCGACACGGCGTGTCCTTCGACGAACACGCGTGGCGCGCAGGGTGTCGAATCTGCGCAATCGGTGACCCGTCTGCGACGAGTGCTACGAATCTGAGAAGTGCTGCAGGCAACACCTCCTTCCGTGGCCGTGGTCGGAGCCGTGGTCGGAGCCGGAGCCGGAGCCGGAGTCGCAGTCGGCTGGTTGCCGTGAAGCTGTGGTTCATCCTTGCTGACGTTGCCGGCGCACGGGCGTTGTCCACAGATGCGATGCGGATCGACTGTATGATTGCCGTACAGGCATCGACCCGGCCATCACCGGCGAGCCTCCGGAAGAACGGGCATGGCGCATCCGCGCCGAGCCTCAGTAGACCCGGACGGGGACGGCCCGTCACAGCCCATTGAGTGGTCGGGCCCCCGACCCGCACGGCGTGTGCCGTCGCGGAGCGAGAGCCCGGCAAGCGGGGTGGTACCGCGGTCCGGTGCGTGCACCGGTTCGTCCTCGCAGGCCGAACCCCGGCCGCAGACCGAACCGCCGTACCGCTCAGGAGTTCTCCATGGCCTATCCGATGCACCGTTCGTCGGAGCCCGTCCCCGCGTCCCCCGATCTTCCCGCGCTTGAACGCGGCGTCCTGCAGTACTGGGCGGATGACGACACCTTCCGCGCCTCGGTCGCCCAGCGCCCCGCCGGCGAGCATGGCAGCAACGAGTTCGTGTTCTACGACGGCCCGCCGTTCGCCAACGGCCTGCCCCACTACGGGCACCTGCTGACCGGCTACGTCAAGGACCTCGTGCCGCGCTACGAGACGATGCGGGGCAAGCGCGTCGAACGTCGCTTCGGCTGGGACACCCACGGGCTGCCCGCCGAGCTCGAGGCCGAGTGCATCCTCGGGATCACCGACAAGTCGCAGATCGAGGCGATGGGCATCGCGAGGTTCAACGAGGCCTGCCGCGAGTCGGTGCTGAAGTACACCGAGGAGTGGCAGGACTACGTGACGCGCCAGGCGCGCTGGGTGGACTTCGAGAACGACTACAAGACCCTCGACGTGACCTTCATGGAGTCGGTGATCTGGGCCTTCAAGCGGCTCTACGACAAGGGTCTGGCCTATGAGGGCTACCGCGTGCTGCCCTACTGCTGGCGTGATGAGACCCCGCTGTCCAACCACGAGCTGCGCATGGACGACGACGTCTACGCCTCCCGGCAGGACCCGGCGCTGACCGTCGGCCTGCGCCTCGACACCGGCGAGGTCGCCCTGATCTGGACGACCACCCCCTGGACGCTGCCCGCGAACCTGGCGATTGCCGCGGGCCCCGAGGTGGACTACGTCGTCGTCGTGCCCGAGGAGGGACTGCTCGCCGGCCAGGAGGTGCTGCTCGGTGCCGCACGCCTTGGCGCCTACGCCGCAGAGCTGGGGGAGCACCCCACCGTGGTCCGCACCCTCAAGGGTGCTGAGCTCGCCGGGCTGCGCTACACCCCGCCGTTCGACTACTTCGCCCACAACCCGGAGAACCCGGCCGCGCACCAGATCCTGCTCGGCGACTTCGTGAGCACCGAGGACGGCACCGGGCTCGTGCACATGGCCCCCGGCTTCGGCGAGGACGACATGGTGGCGTGCGACGCCGCCGGCATCACGCCCGTCGTCCCCGTGGACGCGCGCGGGCGCCTGACGAGCCAGGTCCCCGACTACGAGGGCGAGCTGGTCTTCGACGCCAACGCGCCGATCATCCGCAACCTCAAGGACGGCACCGGCCCGCACGCCCGCACGCCCGAGCGCGAGCGCCCTGTCGTCCTACGCCACGAGACGTACCAGCACTCCTACCCGCACTGCTGGCGCTGCCGGAACCCGTTGATCTACAAGGCCGTCTCGAGCTGGTTCGTGCGCGTGACCGAGTTCCGTGACCGTATGGTCGAGCTCAACCAGGAGATCTCCTGGACCCCTGAGCACATCAAGGACGGGCAGTTCGGCAAGTGGCTGGCCGGTGCCCGCGACTGGTCCGTGTCCCGCAACCGCTACTGGGGCACCCCCATCCCGGTGTGGGTCTCCGACGACCCGGCGTACCCGCGTATCGACGTCTACGGCTCGATTGCCGAGCTCGAGGCGGACTTCTGCGTTCCGGTCACGGACCTGCACCGGCCCTTCATCGACGAGCTCACCCGTCCCAACCCGGACGATCCGACCGGCGCCTCGACGATGCGCCGCATCCCCGACGTGCTGGACGTGTGGTTCGACTCCGGGTCCATGCCGTTCGCCCAGGTGCACTATCCCTTCGAGAACACGGAGTGGTTCGAGAACCACTTCCCGGGCGACTTCATCGTCGAGTACATCGGGCAGACCCGCGGGTGGTTCTACACCCTGCACGTGCTCTCCACCGCGCTGTTCGACCGTCCCGCGTTCCGCTCGTGCGTCTCGCACGGCATCATCCTGGGCGACGACGGCCGCAAGGCCAGCAAGTCGC
>JBQGOU010000211.1:0-6330 GCA_052086865.1 Cellulomonadaceae bacterium | reverse complement strand
CTGCTCGGGGCGGGTGGCTTCAGACCCCGCCTACACCCTGGAATGCGATGAGCCGGTTAACCTCCACCCATGCCTGCAGCCCGGCCGGCATGGTCTCGGGCGGCGCGAAGATGTTCGAGGCGAAGGTCAGGGGCATCAGGACCATCATCGAGACGCCCATGACGGCGTTGGGAGTGCGCAGCACGAGTCCGAGGATGATGAAGATCCAGCTCAGCGCGAAGGCGAAGACCAGCAGCAGGGCCACTGCCCCCAGCACGCCGAACACCCCGCCGCCGGGGCGGTAGCCGAGCACGAGACCCAGACCGATCGTGACGGTCGCCGCGATTGCGTACCGCACCGAGTCGCCCAGCAGAGCACCGACGATTGGCGCAGGGCGCCAGATCGGCAGGGACCGGAACCGGTCGAACACCCCCTTGGTGATGTCCGTGTTGATCGTGAAGCCCGTGTACACGCTGATGAGCAGCACGCTCTGCACCACAATCCCTGGCAGCAGGAACTGCAGGTAGGAGGACGTGTCCCCGGCGATCGCCCCGCCGAACAGATACGTGAACATCAGCGTGAAGATGATGGGGGACAAGGTCACGTCGAACAGCTGCTCGGGCACGTGTGTGATCTTGAGCAGCGCGCGGTGCGCGAACGTCAGCGTGGCGGAGACCGGCGAGGAGCGCTCGGGCCACCGGGGCACCCGCACGGCGTCGCGCAGCGTCACGGTCTGGGTGGTGGGGGTGCTCATCGCTGCTCCTTCGTTTCCTTCGTTGCCGGTCCTGTCTCGGCGGGCTGCCCGGTCAGGGCGAGGAAGACCTCGTCGAGGCTTGGCTGGCCCAACGAGAACTCGGGTACCTCGATGCCCTGGGACGTGAGCGCCGTCAGGACCGCGCCGGCGCGCGTGCCGTCCCCCACCGCCACCCGGGCCGTCAGGGTGTAGGGGTCGCCCGGCAGCGTCGGGTGCTCCCCGAGGACCTGTTCGAGGATCACCGCCGCATCCGGGCGCCGGGCGCTGTCCGCGAGCCGCAGGTGGATCGTGCCGGAGCCCACCGAGGCCTTGAGCTCGGTGGCGGTGCCCTCGGCGATGACCTTGCCGTGGTCGATGACGGCGATGCGGTCCGCGAGCTGGTCGGCCTCCTCGAGGTACTGCGTGGTCAGCAGGACGGTGGTGCCCTCGGCGACCAGCAGGCGCACCACGTCCCACACCTGGTTCCGGCTGCGCGGATCCAGTCCCGTGGTCGGCTCGTCGAGGAAGAGCACCTTCGGGCTCATCACCAGGCTGGCCGCGAGGTCGATGCGACGGCGCATCCCCCCGGAGTAGGTCTTGACCTGCTTGGCGCCGGCCTCGCTCAGGTCGAATGCGGCCAGCAGGTCGCGCGCCCTCGCGGCGGCGGCGCGGGAGTCGAAGCCGTAGAGCCGCGCCAGCAGGCGCAGGTTCTCGGTTCCCGTCAGGTCCTCGTCCACCGACGCGTACTGGCCCGTCAGCCCCACATTCGTGCGCACGGCGTCGGCGTCGGCGACGATGTCGTGCCCGAGCACCCTCGCGGATCCTGCATCGGGTCGCAGGAGGGTGGCGAGCATGCGCACCGTCGTCGTCTTCCCCGCACCGTTCGGGCCGAGCAGCCCGTAGACCGTGCCGGTGTGGATGCTCAGGTCCACGCCGTCCACGGCCCGGACCTCCTTGAAGTGCTTGACGAGTCCGGTCGCCTCCACCGCAAGCTCTGGCATGCTCTGCTTCCCCCCGTACCGGATCCGGTTGCCGGGCGCGAGGCACCGCGACGCCTGAGTGTTTGAGCATAGGCGGGGGAGCAGGCGCCCGCAGGGGATTGTGCACGGACGGGTCCGTGCCAGGGCTTGTGCCGCCCCGCAGGGGCGCGCACACTGGACGGCACAGCCGCTTCCTCGACGGGGGTGATGTCCCGTGACCGACGACGACGTCCTGGTGATGCCGATGCTGGGACGCGGCAGGCACCGCAGCGCGCGCCGCGGCGCATGCTTCATGGAGCTCGCGTCCTACCTTGCCGGAGAGCGCTGGTCCGATCGCCCCCGCTGCACCCATCCGCTCGTGGCCATGCTGGCGCGTGCGGTCAACGACTTCACGAGCGACGCCGCCCGGCCCCGGCTCGCCCCGTGGATCCCCGCGGTGATCGGACTGACGAGTGCTGACCCTCGCGTCGACGTGCATGTCGCGCTGCGCTGCGCGCAGGCCGCCCTGCCCGTGGCGCGTGAGTCACGTCAGCTCGGGCTCGCCGTCGCGATCTGCTCGGGGGAGGCGATGCTGGACTCCCTCGACGCCCGACCTCCCGGGACCATGAGCCGACACTCCCAGGCCGCGCTCGACGCCGTACCCCGCACGGCGCTCCGTGCCCGAGAGTTCGTCGGCATGACCAACCCCCAGGTGCGTGGGTGGGTCCGGCACGCCGCCCCCGGGACGGTTGCGCTGGCCACGCGTGGCATCGCCGAGGCGGTGGGGGTGGATCCCGACGCCCGGCTGCGCTCTCTCCTGGTCACCGTAGTCGAGGACCTCCGGTCCGGTGCGGGCCTGGAGACCGCACCGGCGTTGGAACCGCGGCTCTGGGACGGGCTGGTGCGCGCGGCGATGTGATGGGCGCGCGGGGCCGAGACGTCGGCACCGCGGGTGAGCCGCGGCGTCGGCGGCGGGGTCAGTGGGTGATGGCGAGCTTCTCGTGGACCTTGCGCAGCGGAGCCGGCGCCCACCAGTTCCACCGGCCGAGCAGCGTCATGGTCGCCGGCACGAGCAACATCCGGACGAGCGTGGCGTCCAGCAGCACGGCGAAGGCGAGGGCGAAGCCCACCTCCTTGATCACCAGCAGGCGGCCGAAGACGAAGCCGAGGAACACCACGACGATGATGGCCGCCGCGGAGGTGATGATCCGTCCGGAGCGCTGCAGGCCGATCCGCACGGCCTCATCGTTGTCCAGGCCGGAGTCGTACAGCTCCTTGATCCTGGCGAGCAGGAACACCTCGTAGTCCATCGCCAGGCCGAAGGCGAAGGCCACGACCATCGCGACCACGTAGGTCTCGAGCCCGCCGGTGGCCTCGATGCCCAGCAGCCAGCCCAGGTGGCCGTCCTGGAAGGCCCAGGTCACCACGCCGAGCGAGGCCGCGAGCGAGACGATGTTGGTGAGCAGGGCCTTGACCGGAACGACGACCGAGCCGGTCATCAGGAACAGCAGCACGAATGTGGCGACGATGACCACGCCGATCGCCCAGCCCACCCGCTGACTGAGCGCGTCGACGAAGTCGACCTGCCCGGCCGCTTGGCCGGTGACCCAGACCTCGAAGCTCGGGTCGAGCCCGCGCAGCTCGCGCACCAGCGCAGTCGCCCCGGGACCGCCCGGGTCCGGGTCCGTTCCGTCGACGCCGATCAGGACGTAGGAGCCGATCGGCACCGGCGGCGTCACCGCCTCGACGTCGTCGAGCGTCGTGAGCTCCTGTGCCCACGCCGTGGCCTCCTCGAGGGTTGCCGCGGCCACGACCTGAATGTCGGGGGAAGCGGACTCGGGGTACTCCTGGGCGAGGGTGGCAACGAACTGCCGCTGGGGGTCAGAGGCAGGCAGCAGTCCGATGCCGGAGTTGCGCAGGTGCATGCTCCCGAGCGGGAGTGCGAGCAGGACGAGGAGCACGAGCGAGCCCGCGAGCACCCACCAGGGACGGCGCTGGACGCGCTCGGCGAGCCGGGAGAACGTGCCCTCGTCCGAGCTGACGTCGGCGGTGCGTGCCAGCAACCGGGACAGGCCCGGCACCCGGTGCAGCGAACCCTGGCCGCCCAGGCGTGCACCGAGGAGCACGAGCAGGGCGGGCACCAGGGTGAGGGCGGTGGCGACCGCGATGAGGACGATCGTCACACCCGCGGCGCCGATCGCCCGGATGATGTCGGGGGAGAACACCATCAGGCCGGCGATCGAGATGGCGACCGTGAGTGCGGAGAACGCCACCGTGCGTCCCGCGGTGGCGAGCGTCCGGACCACCGCGTCGTGCACCGGCGATCCCCGCCGACGGCGTCGGTCATCGGCTCCGGCGGCCTCCTCGCGGTGCAGCTCCTCGCGGAACCTGGAGACGATCAGCAGGCCGTAGTCGATGGAGAGCCCGATCGAGATCAGGGTGATGACGTTGACCGCCGAGACGTCGATGACGAGCGGGAAGGACAGGGCGTAGAGGGCGCCGAGGCCCGCGCCGATGGAGGCGACGGCCGCGGCCATCGGCAGGGCGGCGGCGATGAAGCCGCCGAAGACCAGCACCATGACGATCAGTGCGATGGGCAGGGCGATCAGCTCGCCCGTGGTCAGGTCCTTCTTGACCTGGTCCGTGATCGCGTCGACGATCAGCGCGTTGGACCCGACGAGGTTTGTGGCGTCCGGGGCGGTGTCGGCGAGCCGTGCCGTGATCGTGCCCAGCTCGTGGGCCACGGCGGACAGCGCGGTGTCCTCGGCGTCCTGCGAAAGCGTGGGATCGAGATCGGCGACGACGATGAAGCCGTCCCCGCTCTGGCCGAGCAGCGGGGCCGCCGCCGGGTTCTGCACGCCATCCGGCAGGATGAACGGGTCGATGACGGAGACGACCCCGGGGATGGCGGCGACGTCGGCGTTCACCTGTGTCAGGACGGTGGCGACCTCGGCCGAGTCGGGATCCACGCCTGAGACGATCGCCGTCACGGACTCACCCGCCGGGTTGTTCTCCCGGATCAGGTGCTCACCCTCGGTGCTCTGCGAGCCATGGATCTCGGGCTCACCCGTCGACATCCGGTCGAACAGGCCTTGCCCGGTGACGCCGACGAGTGCGACCAGGATCCCGCCGAGCGTAATCGCGATCCAGACGAGAAGGTAGCCGCGGGGATGGCGCACGATGCTACGCCCGAGTGAGTCGAACACGGGCCCAGCATCCCACTGTGGCCCGTGCGCACGCCACGCGGACCCGCGAGTGACAGGACGCGGACCCCCTGGGGTTGCGGCGCCGGGTGTGGGTGGACGTGCGTAGGCTCGGGGCATGGATCTGTTCGACACGGTCGGCGCGAGCGACGCAGGACTGCCCGCGGTCCGCCCGGGCGCACCGCTTGCGGTGCGGATGCGCCCGCGCTCGCTTGACGAGGTGGCGGGCCAGGACCACCTGCTGGAGCCCGGCTCGCCGTTGCGGCGCCTGGTCGACCCGGCGGACGAGCGCAGCCGCCGAGCCGCGCCGGCGTCGGTGATCCTGTGGGGTCCCCCGGGCACCGGAAAGACAACGCTTGCGTACCTGATCGCGGCGACCTCCGGACGCCGTTTCGTCGAGCTGTCCGCAGTGACAGCCGGGGTCAAGGACGTGCGCGCCGTCGTCGAGGACGCCCGGCGCCAGCTCGTGACGGGCGGGGCGGAGACGGTGCTGTTCATCGACGAGGTGCACCGCTTCTCCAAGTCCCAGCAGGATGCGCTGCTGCCGAGCGTGGAGAACCGGTGGGTGACGTTGGTCGCGGCCACGACGGAGAATCCCAGCTTCTCCGTCAACTCTCCGCTGCTGTCCCGGTCCCTGCTGCTGACGCTGCACTCGTTGGACACCTCCGAGGTGAAGGCCCTGGTTCTGCGCGCCGTCGCGGACGAGCGCGGGCTGGGCGGGGCGGTCGAGCTCACCGATGAGGCCATGGAGCACCTGCTGCGGCTCGCCGGCGGTGACGCCCGCAAGGCCCTGACCGTGCTCGAGGCCTCCGCGGGCGCTGCGCTCTCGGACCACGACGGCCCGGCACACGGCCCGGTGGTCGTCGACCTCGCAGCGATGGAACGCGCCATCGACGTCGCGGCCGTGCGCTACGACCGCGACGGGGACCAGCACTACGACGTCATCAGCGCCTTCATCAAGTCCATGCGCGGCTCCGACGTCGACGCGGCCCTGCACTACCTCGCGCGCATGATCGCCGCAGGGGAGGACCCCCGGTTCATCGCCCGCCGCGTCATGATCGCCGCGGCCGAGGAGGTCGGGATGGCCGACCCGAGTGCGTTGCAGACCGCGGTCGCGGCCGCGCAGGCGGTGGCGCTCGTCGGCATGCCGGAGGCCCAGATCATCCTCGCGGAGGCCGTCGTGCATGTTGCGACGGCACCGAAGTCCAACGCCTCCTACCAGGGGATCGGCGCCGCGCTGGCTGATGTGCGCGCCGGCAGGGTCGGCCAGGTGCCCGCACACCTGCGCGACGCCCACTACGCCGGAGCCAAGGCCCTCGGCCACGGCAAGGGCTACCAGTACGCGCACGACGCCCCGCACGCGATCGCCGCGCAGCAGTACCTGCCGGACGAGCTGCTCGGGCGGCGCTACTACGAGCCCAGCGACCGCGGCTTCGAACGCGCGGTGGGGGAGCGG
>JBQGOU010000210.1:0-6347 GCA_052086865.1 Cellulomonadaceae bacterium | reverse complement strand
TGTTCCTGCGCCGCCACACATCCCGACCCGCCGTGCGAGCGCCTCGCGCCGCCATTGCACGGGTCCGCACCCTGGCGGCGACCGGCGTGGCCGCCGCCCTGCTGATGAGTGGGGCGGTGACGATCCCCGCCGCCGCAGCCGAGACGGCGATGGTCACCGACCCCGCGTCCTACGTGAACACTCTTGCCGGAACCGGCAGTGGCGGTACGACCGTCGGGACGATCAACAACTTCCCCGGCCCCGCCGCGCCCTTCGGGATGATGCAGTTCTCTCCCGCCAACGGCAACAACGGCACCGGCTACCGCTGGGACAACGACAACCTGCAGGGCTTCGCGGTCAACATGGCCTCCCAGGGGTGCACGGCTTTCGGCAACTTCCCCGTTCTGCCCACCACGGTGGACCCGACCACGGACAACCCCTGGTCGAAGACCAGCAAGCTCGACCGCACCAGCCAGGTCGCCGAGCCGGCGTACTACTCGGTGCGGACCACAGACGCCGCGGGTCAGGCGATCGACGCGGCTCTCACCGCAACCGACCGTTCGGGCGTGGCCGTCTTCACGTTCCCCGAGGGGACCACCCCGTCGGTGACGATCCGGGCCGGCCGGATGAACGGTAAGGACGCCATCAAGAGCTCCTTGAACGTCAACCCGGTCAACGGGACGATCACCGGCTGGTCGGACAACAAGGGCTTCTGCTCGGCCACCCCGCACAGCCAGTACCGGATCTACTTCACCGCGACGTTCGAGCAGGACTTTACCCAGTACGGGGCGTGGGACGAAGGCAGCCGCGAGATCAGGAACAAGACCGCGGGCACGGACACCACCGACGCCGAGTTCTCGAACGTGCAGCGGGCCGGCGGCTACGTGCGCTTCGCGCCCGCCGCGTCGGGCGAGACGACGATTCGGATGAAGATCTCGACGTCCTACGTCAAGACCGGTGACCTCGCCCTGGGGCAGGCGGACCCGGGCAGCCACCACCACGGTGGCTCCTCGCTGAACCTCGCCACCGAGATTCCGACCCCGGACTACCAGCTGATCGACCAGCCGGCCGGCGATGTCCACGCCGACTACCAGACCGCATTCGACGCGGTCCGGGCGGACACCTACGCCCGGTGGAACGAGCTGCTCGGCAAGGTGGAGGTCTCAGCGAGCGCCAGCGAGCGCGATGTGAAGACCTTCTACCACTCGCTGTATCGCACGTTCCTGCACCCCAACGTGTTCTCGGACGTGGACGGCTCCTACGCCGGCTTCGACACCTTCACCCTGCTGCCGGCCGGGTACTCCGGCTCCGAGAAGGAGGTGCTGCCGACCATCCACACCGTCGCGGAGGCCAACGAGAAGTACGGCCTGACCATGACGAACGTGTACGCGAACTACTCCGACTGGGACACCTACCGGTCCTGGGCCCCACTCGCAGCGATGCTGGAGCCGGAGATCATGAGCGACGTCACGCAGACCTACGTGCTCAACGCGGACCAGTCGGGATCCTTCCCGCGCTGGTCCATTGCCAACGCCTCCACCGCCCAGATGTCCGGTGACAACGCGTCTGCGCAGATCGCCCAGTCCTACGTCTTCGGCGCGCAGGACTTCGCCGTCGACGAGGCGCTGCACTACATGTACGAGGGCGCGTTCGGCGAGACGGCCGGCCAGTACACGGGCGGGCAGAACACCCACCACATCCAGCGCCCCGGTGCCACGGAGTACAACGCCCTGGGCTTCGCCCCGCAGACCCCGGCGTTCCAGACCGACCACGCCGTCACCGGCGCGTCGATCGCCCAGGAGTGGGCCATCGACGACTTCGCGGTCAGCGAGTTCGCGAAGGCCATCGGCACGCAGAACCACCCCAGCACCGTCCCGGACAATGTCGTGGAGAAGTTCCGGGAGCGCAGCAACGCCTGGCAGAGCCACTTCAACCCCCTGACCAGCTGCCTGTCCCCGCGGGACGCGTCCGGCAACTACCCGGTCGGGGAGAACTGCAACGCCACGCCGTCGAACTTCGGCTACCGGGGTACGGTCACCGGGTTCGGGCAGGTCGGCTTCGACGAGGCCAGCTCGGAGCAGTATCTGTGGATGGCACCGCAGAACATGGCCGGTCTCGCCGCCGCGCTGGGGGGTAGGGACACGGCTGCCGACCGCCTCGACGAGTTCATGGCCGGCGGCTACAACGTCGGCGCGAACACCCCGCGCATGTGGGCCGGCAATGAGCCCAACTTCGCCACCCCGTGGGCCTACAACTACCTGGGCCGCCCGTGGCGCACCCAGGAGGTCGTCGACGACATCCGCAACCAGTTGTTCGGCCACCAGCCCGACGGCGCGGAACCCGGTAACGACGACCTCGGAGCCATGTCCGCCTGGTACGTGTGGGCCGCCCTGGGGGTCTATCCCGCGACCCCGGGAACCGACGTGCTGACGGTGAACACCCCCAACTTCGAGAAGGTCGTCGTCGACCTCGGCAACGACAACACCCTGACCATCAACGCCCCGGGGGCCACCACCAAGCGGTACGTGGCAGGCCTGGCCGTGGATGGTGTCGCGCAGACCGCCACCTATCTCCCGGACGGCTGGCGCACCAAGGACACCACGCTGGACTTCACGCTGTCCGCCGCGCCGACGGCGTGGGGCACGGACGTCGCAGACGCCCCGCCGTCCTACGACGACGGCGTCGCCCCCACTGTGGCCTATGCCGACCCGGTCACGATCGCGCCCGGGTCCTCGGCGCAGGTGACCTGGGCGGTGCAGCGGATCGGCTCGACCGCGCCCAGCTACTCCCTGGAGCGCGGCGACGCGTCGGAGGGAATCGCCGTCGAGGCGGCGCCCTCGGCAGACTTCGACTCCTCCGGGCTCTCCCGCCAGCAGCTCACGGTGACCGTGGGCGCCGCGGTTCCCGAGGGCGACCACGTGGTTCCCGTCACCGTGGTCACGAGTGCGGGTGAGCGACACGAGGCACGGATCGCGATCCGGGTGGCCGGCGCGGGCTCGTTCCTGGCCGCCACGAACGTCCAGACACACTCTGGTGACACGGTGCGCCATGTCGACTTCGACGGCGGCAAGGGCTTTGTCCGTGACCTGCTCACCGAGCGTGGTCTTGTGCCCGAAACCGAGGTCGATCTCGGAGAGCTGACGAAGAACGCCGCACTGGCGGGGCTGACGGCGAGCCTCGTGGCCAGCGCCGAGGGCCAACCCGACTCGGTGATTCCGAACGGTCAGACCATCACCCTGACGGGCTACCCGACCACGGTGTCCTTCGTGGGCGCGGCCAAGAACGGCAACACCTCAGGCAAGGCCACGGTGACGCTCGACAACGGGGACGTCATCGTCGACGCGGCAGATCTGTCGCTGGGCGACTGGGTGCTGCCCGAGAGCGGATCGGGTGCTGCCTGGGAATCGCGCCGCAATGTCGGGGAGCTCAAGCCCTTCGGCACCAACGCCACCGTAGTGTGGACTCCGGTCCGGGTGGGGCAGAACCAGCACCCTGGGGCGTACGTGTTCGCCACGCAGCCGTACACCGCGCCCGAAGGTCGCACAATCGCCTCGGTCACGCTCAACGGCTCCGCCAACGACAACCGGCGGGTCTTCGCCATCGCACAGAACACCTCGCAGCCCGCCCCCGCCGTCGTCCTCTCGGCCGACGCGGTGACGGCCGGGGAGTCGGTGACGGTGACCGGCACCGGCTTCGCCCCGAACGAGGCCGTGCGCGTCCTGCTCGGCGAGACGGAGCTGGCGACGGGGGCGGCGAACGCCTCGGGTGCGGTGACCGTGCAGATCACCGTGCCGAAGCTGACCGCCGCAGGCGTTCACACCGTGCAGCTCGTGGGTGCCTCCGGGGCCGCGCCGGCCGCAGACCTGAGGGTCACGGCGGCGACGTGGACTCCGAGCCTCGATGTCCCCGCCTCCGCGCAGGTCGAGACCGAGCTCGAGTTCACGGGCAGCGGGTTTGCGCCCGGGGAGCCGGTCGCCGTGACCTTCGGCGAGACGGTGCTCGACCTTGTCGCGACCGACGAGGGTCGCCTGACGGGGTCGGTGCAGGTCCCCGCCAGCGCCGGTGAGTACCTGCTGACCGTGACGGGCACGCTTTCCGGGGCCGTCGCCACAGCCACGGTGCTCGCCACGCAAGAGCCGATTGTCACGCCGGACGAGGAGGTGCTCCTCACTGCCTCGGCGGAGGAGATCGTCTACGGACAGGCCGTGACTCTGACGGCCGAGGTCTTGGGCCTCACCGCGCTCGCTGAGGACGAGGCCGCCACGGTGGAGTTCTTCGATGGTGGCACGTCGATCGGGACGGCCGAGATCGTCGAGGGTCGTGCCGCCTTGGAGGTCGAGGCCCTCTCCGCGGGTGAGCACGCGATCACCGCCGGCCTGGTTGGCTCGACCGCCACCTCGGACACCGTACGCATCATCGTGGCCAAGGCGGCCCCGGAGTCGGTGCAGATCACGGGCCCGGAGTACGTGCAGACGCAGGCTGCCGAGGTCACGGTCACCGTGGGCAGGCTGACCAACGGTCAGTACCCCACCGGCGCGGTCACCGTGCGGGTCGGGGACACGACGGCTGTCACCGTGGAACTGGGCGAGGCTCAGCAGGGTGTCGTCACCGCAACGATTCCGGAGACGTTCACCGCGCCCGCATCCCTGTCGGTTGTGGCGGTGTTCACTCCGGCCGACGAGGCGAACGTGCTCGGCGGGCGCTCGGTGGCGACGACCCTCACGGGGCGGACGGAGTCGCCGGGGGAGCCGAGCGAACCCGGTGAGCCGAGCGAGCCCGGTGAGCCGAGCGAGCCCGGTGAGCCGAGCGAGCCCGGCCAGCCGAGTGAGCCGAGTGAGCCCGGCGAGCCCGGTGAGCCTAGTGAGCCCGGCGAGCCCGGGGGCTCCGCCGGGCCGGGCGACGGTTCGGCCGCGCCGGCATCGGGCGTGGACCGGGACGGGGCGCTGCCCCGCACCGGGGCCCACCTGGGCCTGCCGCTGGTGCTGTTCGGCGGTCTGATGGTGACGGGAGCGGCGCTGCTGGTGGCCCGCAGGCGCCGCTCGCTCACCGAGTAGCATCCGGCACCCACGGCCTGGCCTCGAGGCTACCGAGTCCGGCCTTCCGGTTCGCGGGCTTCGTCGAGACCGGTCGTCCGGCGCGAGGACGGTCAGTACGCCGACCGTTGTCGCGCCGCGCGACCGGTTTCGGCGTACGTCCAGGCGTCTCGCTGGACACGCCGCCCGAAGCGCCGTCTGCCGTGCTGGTCACTTAGCGCAGCGCCAGCTGGGGTCGCGTCACTCAGCGCAGCGCCAGCTGGGGTCGCGGGCGCAGCGCCCGCACGACCTCGGTCGGAACGTGGTGCAGTACGGTGCGCAGGAACCGGCTGGGGTCGCGGATGTCGGCCCACACGACGCGAATGACGACGTATCCGCGTCGCTCGATGGCGCGCTCGCGATGGCGTTCGGCGAGCACCGCGGCCGATGCCGAACCGTTCGCGGTGTACTTCGCGACGCCGTCGTACTCGACGACCAGGTGCCACTCCGGCCAGCCGAAGTCGGGCCATGTGTCACCGGCATCCGTCGACACGAGCATCTGCGTCGTCGGCGGCGGCAGCCCGATGCGCAGAGCGTGGAACCGTGCGAGGGTCTCTCCGGGCGACTCCGCGCCCCCGTCAGCGAGCGCCAGCACCTCCCGGGCTCGACGTACACCACGGCGCGGCCCCATGGATTCGAGGATTCCGAGGCAAAGATCAGGGTCGGCGCCGATGTGCAGCGCCGAGTCCGCGACGATGAGACCGTCTCTCGCTGAGAGGCTCATGGCGCAGTCCACCACGGTTCGTTCGAGAGTCGTGACGGCGATCCCTTGTATCTCGGTGCAGTGGTCGTCCGGTAGCTGAAGCACATGCCGCCGTACGCCGTCGGAGCGGCCGCCGCTTGGGTGCCACTGCTGGATGAGGTGCGGGATGGCGGCCAACCTCCCCACCGGTATGCCGTGCACCAGTGCCGCTGAGACGTACCCGGCGACGGCTGGTGCCGAGGTCTTCTCGGCCAGGGCAAAGGTCTGTGCGAGCGCGAGCTGCCTCTCACGGTCGTAGCCGGCCAGACCAGGCTCGATCTCGACGTACACGCCGCGACGGACGCGGACCCATTGGCCGCTCCGCACCTTCTCGGCCAGGTGTTCTCGGGGCTGGTCCTGCGCACGATGAAGGACCGGCCGGGTCACGGGCGTGTACTGGACGGGTGAGGGAGGTCCGGGTCGTCGAGGCATGCCATCGACTGTTGTCGGCGCCGAGCGGCCTGGCACCCCGCCCCGGCGTGGTTGTGGATGTGTATCCTGCGGGGCCCTCTGTGGTCAGATGCCCGCGCCGCGTCTGCCACCCTTTGCCCGCT
>JBQGOU010000209.1:0-6374 GCA_052086865.1 Cellulomonadaceae bacterium | reverse complement strand
ACTGACGCAGAACCCTGAGAACAATGCTCAGCCGAATGAATCTCTCCCCCGGCAATGGAGACGGGCTGCTGCACGGTTATGCGGCCACAGGTCAGGACCGCGCAGCGCAGTGGGAGGCCGTCTACAGCATCGCTCCGCGCACCAAGGCGCCGGTGGTGCGCGAGTTCGTTGACGACGACGGCGAGATGCAGCGGAGCCTCGAGCTGGCGCGCTGGGGTCTGCACCCCGCGTGGGCGAAGGACAAGGGGCCCCGCCCGATCAACGCGCGCCTAGAGACGATCGCGACCAACGGCATGTTCCGCGGACCGTTCTCGAGCAGTCGCACCATCGTGCCCATGACCGGCTACTACGAGTGGGTCGAGGCCGACGACGGCGGCAAGGACCCGTACTTCATCCACCACCCCGACGGGCAGCTGCTGCACGCCGCCGGCCTCACCGCCGGTCGCAAGGCCGAGGACGGCGAAGGCTGGGACGTCACCTTCACGATCGTCACGCGCGAGGCGAGGGACGCCAGCGGCGAGGTCCACGACCGCATGCCCGTCTTCCTCACTGGGGACGCTGTCGCCGAGTGGCTCGTCCCCGGGAAGCTCGAGCCCGAGCAGAAGGACCCTCTCCTCGCGCAGCTCGACCAGGTCTCCACCACCATGGCCGCCGAGCTGGTGACCGTGCCGGTGGACCGCCAGGTCAACAACGTCCGCACCCTCGACCGCACGGACCCCTCGCTCATCGCACCGCTCGACGCCGACTGAGCCCGCCGGCGCCTGGCTGTCCGGCCCCGAGCGCACACTGAGCCCCGTGAGCCCCCAGCCCTTCACTCCCTATCCCGCTCCGCCCTCCGGGCGGTCGAGCGAGATGCGCGCGAGATACCCGCGGTACTACGCGCAAAAGGACCTGCTCGGCGCGGCCGAGTCGGTCGTCGCCGGTTACCAGCGCGCCGTCGCCGGTGGCACCCCGGTGTCCATGAGCCACAGCTGGCGGGACCCCAACGTTCCGGACGAGTCTGTGCAGGTCATCGTGGGCGGGGAGCGGCTGCTCCTCACCGTCGACGAGTGGCTGGACCGCATCGAACTCGCCAAGCCCCACGTGATGTCCTGGGTATCCGCCCGGGTACACCTCGAGGGCGCGAAAGACCGCGCCCGACGCGGACGCGTGGAGCCGTACTGGCACGAGGCGATCCGCCGCGCGAACCCCGGTCGACGCTGAGCGAGGAGCACGACGGGTGAGACAGGGCGGCGTAGTCGGCTTCGAGGCCGAGGGAAGAGGGGCGCGCCGGGAGCCG
This sequence comes from Cellulomonadaceae bacterium, assembly GCA_052086865.1. Lineage (GTDB taxonomy): Bacteria > Actinomycetota > Actinomycetes > Actinomycetales > Cellulomonadaceae > Flavimobilis. The sequence goes on along the minus strand of JBQGOU010000209.1, from coordinate 5,095 downwards.
TACCCGACAGGAGCGTCCCCGACTTCGGAGGACCGACCGGCGGTTCCAGCCCGGACCAGGTCTGTGGTCCCGCGAGGGAGTGGGATGAGCGTCCTGGTCATGGTCGAAACTGCAGGGGTATAGAGGGGTTAGGCGGCCGCTCGGGCGTGGTTGTCCGGCGCTAGGGTGGCGTACCCACGCGGCGGGAGGAGGTGGTCGGGCGATCGCAGAGGCGCTGGTCATGGTGGTGGCACTGGTGACGGCGATGCTCAACCTCGGCGCGGCTGTGCTGCGGCTGCTCGAGACTGAGCGGGGTAGGGGTCGTCGGGACCGAGGCGGACGGCACCGGCGATGAGTGCACAGGAGGGGGCGGCCGAGCTGCCCCCTCCTGTGATGTCCCCGCCGCTCGCAGAAGGCGCCGGAGAGCCGTCGGGGCGCGGGGAGAGGAGTTAGGGGGCGGCGCGGTGGGCGCCGGGGTGGTGGCGGCGGCGGATGCATGGCGCTTTGGCGCGGGGCATGAAGGCGTTGCAGCGCGGTTGCTCGCGCTGGGCCAGGATCCGCTCTGGGTCGGAGCTGCCCGCCACTCGATCCAGTGCGGCTCTGAGTGCCCGTCCGGGGTCCAGTGCGCCGCTGGCGGGGTCCCAGGCGTGCGCCAGTGCCGCGTTCAGCTCATCAGCCGAGAGGAGATCGGCAACGTCCTGGTCGAGCGCACCGACGGCGACAACGGACTTCACGAGCCCCGCGGGTGGGGGCTCGGGGCGGTAGTCCCACAGTTCCAAGCCGTGCTTCTGCGCGGTCGCCTCGTATACCTCGAGCATGTCCCAGATGCTCTGGACGACGTCCTGGTCGAGCGTTCCGCTGGCCACGAGCGCGTTCACGGCGTCGTAGACGCGGTTGTTGCTGCGCGGCCCGATCGCGACGACCTCGATCAGTCCCGTGCCCTCCGGGGAGATGGTGGAGCGAAAGACGATCCGGTGATCCCCGCGCAGCGTCGAGGCCGTGTTCAGTCCCGCGAGGGCGTTGGACAGCGGATGCTTCCCCCAGGGCTTCGCGAAGAGAGCAGTGAGGTCATCGAGCACCTCGTCCCACTGCGACTGCTCGACATGCTCCGCGATCCACTCCTCCACGTGGCTAGATAGCACCAGCTCAGCCTGATCATCCGGGAAGTGTTCACCGGCGCGCATGCAGCCGCTCGCGCACCTCGTCCACGCGAGAGAACTCAGACCTCTCAGCGACCAGGTCGGTAACTCCCTGGACGAGACGGTCCGCGGCGTGCCGCAAAGACCTCTCCAGCTCGTCGAAGTGCTCAGGACTCATCACGACCGCGGTCGGCTTGCCGTGATTGGTCAGGACGACAGTGCGCTCAGCAGCCTTCTCTGCCAAGAACCCAGCACCCTTCTTCGTCGCGACCGTGGCAGGCATGCGCAGAGGGGTAGTCATGCCGCCAACTCTAGCAGAGTGAGCCCCGGAAGTTCGAACTTTGTTCTCGTGCTCGACCGTTGATGCAACGGCGCTAGCACCCCAGTAGTCGGGGTCAGGGTCCTCACCCAGCGAGCACTGAGACCACATCAGCGCGGCCTGACCTGCGGTGAAGTTGAGTCCCGCATAGTGGTGTAGCGCGGTGGCCCCGTGATCGTCTCTGACGAGGACGCGGTCACCGTGTGATCCTTCGAGTGAACCTCTCACAGCACTCTCGAACGGAGTCATCACGATGACCGCTCCTCATATTGTCGACCCTCACGGCCTGCTCGGTGAAGCCCTGGCCGAAGCCTCCCCGGATCTGATGCGCACGATGCTGCAGACGATCATCAACGAGCTCCTCTCCGCGGACGCTGACGCGGTCGCCGGCGCCGAGTACGGCCGGCCCAGCCCCGACCGGTCTGTCCAGCGCAACGGCTACCGCCATCGCGATCTCGACACCCGCGTCGGCACGATCGACGTCGCCGTCCCCAAGCTCCGCTCTGGCACCTACTTCCCCGAATGGCTGCTCGAGCGTCGCAAACGCGCTGAATCCGCCCTGATCACTGTGGTCGCGGACTGCTATCTCGCCGGGGTCTCCACTCGCCGCATGGACAAGCTGGTGAAGACCCTCGGCATCAACTCGCTCTCGAAGTCCCAGGTCAGCCGCATGGCAGTCGATCTCGATGAACATGTCGAGCAGTTCCGCCACCGGCCCCTGGACGCCGCTGGTCCGTTCACGTTCGTCTCCGCTGACGCGCTGACGATGAAGGTCCGCGAAGGCGGGCGCGTCATCAACGCGGTGGTCCTGCTGGCCGTCGGCGTCAACGGTGATGGGCACCGCGAGGTCCTCGGCATGCGCGTCGCGACCAGCGAGACGGGCGCGGCGTGGAGCAGCTTCTTCGCAGACCTCGTCGCTCGCGGCCTGGGCGGAGTCCGCCTGGTCACCTCCGACGCCCACGCCGGCCTCGTGGAGGCGATCGCCGCGCATCTGCCCGGAGCGTCCTGGCAGCGCTGCCGCACCCACTACGCCGCGAATCTGATGAGCATCTGTCCCAAGGGCATGTGGCCTGCAGTGAAGGCGATGCTGCACAGCGTCTATGACCAGCCCGACGCCGCGGCCGTGAATGCGCAGTTCGAGCGGCTGCTGGACTACGTCAGCGAGAAACTGCCCGACGTGGCCGAGCACCTCGATGCCGCCCGCGCCGACGTCCTCGCGTTCACCGGCTTCCCCAAAGACGTCTGGGTCCAGATCTGGTCGAACAACCCCACGGAGCGTCTGAACCGCGAGATCCGTCGACGGACCGACTCGGTGGGCATCTTCCCCTCTCGCGAGGCGATCGTCCGGCTCGTCGGCGCGGTGCTGGCCGAACAGACCGATGAATGGGCCGAAGGACGCCGCTATCTCGGCCTCGACGTCCTCGCCCGATGCCGCCTCACCATCACAACCAGCCCCGTGAACGAGGTGAACGCCGATGCCCTGCCCGCACTGACAGCCTGACCCCTCATCGAAGGATCGCTACACCACTACCTGGGACTTGACCTGCGGTGACGCAGTTGGAGAGGCTGGCGTGAGGGTAAATCAGCGCATCCTGACCTGGGGTGATGCGTACGGAGTGCCCGGCTTGAGGGTAAATCTGCGCAGCCTGACCAGGTCTGATGCATGCGGAGCTCTCACATGACTGCCCGACCAGCTCTGTCTGAGGGGTGTGGGCTGGTGGATACGGTCGAGCTGATGGCGAGTGGCACCGGAAGGGAGTGGATGCGGTGCGCTTCGGAGGCAGGGTGCTCTCGGTTCGGGAGCTGATCGAAAAGGCTCAGTCTGCTCCCGGGGTGGATTGGCGCGCTCTTTCGAGTGACGGCCCTCTGCGTCACACGGCTCGGAGTAACGCGCGGGAGTGCGCCCGGATGCTCTTGGAGGGCGACTCCCTCGATGCGTGCTGACGCTTCGGGATCCTCCAGTCCCTCGATGACTACACCTCGGCCATCCGACGCAGGGGGCTGGATCTTGGGACGATGGTCTTTGCGCGCGAGCCTGAACCGACTGGGTGGCACGAGATCAACGCGGCTTTCGCGGCACTCGCGGACCACCTCTCAGGGCGTGATGGGTGGACTGCCCCGGAGTGGGTGAGGGACTCGGCGCGGGGGCGCGGGTGACGCCACCATGGTTCTCGGACGTGCCGGCGATCTTCCGAGACGAGGCGCAGCAGCAGAGCCCTCGCGCGTTCCGTGAGCGCGGAATCTTCATCACCGCCGCGTCACTGAACCGAGCATGAATCATCCGGTGGCAAGACGTTCCAGCGCAGATCGCGTCAGCTGCCTCTGAAGCGCGACCGCGTCTCCACCTCGCTGATCGATCCAGGCTGGAGCCGAGCATTCGTCAGGTCAGCTCCAGGCCTGTCTCCGTCGCGGCGGTACGCCTTGCGGCGCCGGACGGCCTCGTGCAGAGCTTCCGTTAGGGCTCGGGACCGTCCGAGCCAGCACTGAACCTGCCTGCTTAGCAACTGGCACATCTGGACCAGTTGCTAAACGACGCCCCGCAGAGGCCCGGCCCCTGCGCGATGAGCCCTGCAGCCGAGCTGCCCACACGAACTGCCGAAGCGGCAGCGCGAGTACTCCATCCAGACCAACGGCACGAGCTCCAGAGAGGACCGACCAGAAGCCAGACAGAGCACGAAGCATCAGCTCAACACCCCCGAGATAGATCCCGCCGAAAACATCCTCAGTACGCCCACAAGCAGAGACACGATCCCCAGCATCAGGCACGCCCCCAGAACGCAGAAGCTCAGAAGTAACAGGACGACGGACCTCTGGCACCAATGCGTCCCCGGAGGGACAACGTAGTACCCCCGTGTAGGGTGTTAGCGGGCGTGCTCGAGGAGGTAGAGATGGGTCGACAAGGCCGCGTGAGATGCCCTGTGTGCGGCGGGCAGTTCACTGCCGGGCGCCGTACCTACTGTTCCGATCAGTGCCGCAAGCGCGCACAGATGCGCCGCTACCGCGCCCGCCAGGCGGGGCGGCTTCCCGCCGCCTCGCGCACCCCACAGGCCCCCGTCGCGGTGCCCCGGCCACAGCGCTGGGTCGACGGCCTGCCCGAGGACCTGCAAGCAGCCCGCGGCCGGCCCATGACGCATGAAGAGCTGCACGACGAGCTCTACGACTTAGCCGAGATCTCAGCCCAGATCGCAGGCCTCTCGCGTCAGATGAGAGACCGCATCGAACGTCTCCAACGTGACGAGCTCTGGACACAGGACCCAGGCTTCACGAGCCTGGACCAGGCCCTGGGGCACGCACTCTTCCTCGCGGCGTCCGAGGCGCCCCCACTGCTCGAGGCCATCACGGCGGTCACCGGCACCACACCGAAGCCCTCCCCGTACGGCAGCTGAAGCGCCATGGTCGGTGACGTGGTCGACCGGCAGAGTTCAGCTCTGATCCCAGAGATCGACCTGGATTCGTCGTTCGGGATCCAGGCCTCGCAGCCCCTCGACGGCGAGGCGCTGAGCCTCCTCCCCATCTACTAGACGGATCCCCTGTGGATGCTCCTGAGTACGCTCCGCTCCAATGCCGCGAACTCGGAAGAGATGCGGCGGGAGCTGCTCGAGCTGTCAAGGGACATCGGGATCTCCCTGTGGGCGGACGTTTGATCTCCCTGTTCGCG
>JBQGOU010000208.1:0-6405 GCA_052086865.1 Cellulomonadaceae bacterium | reverse complement strand
CCGCGTTCTCCCGCTTCGTGTCGAGGAAGCGCAGGATGTCGGGGTGGTGCGCGTGCAGATACACCGCTCCCGCTCCTTGGCGGGCGCCGAGTTGGTTGGCGTAGCTGAAGCTGTCTTCGAGGATCTTCATCACCGGGACGACGCCGGAGGCCTGGTTCTCGATCTGCTTGATCGGTGCTCCGGTTTCGCGCAGGTTCGTCAGCAAGAGCGCGACCCCGCCTCCGCGCTTGGAGAGCTGCAGGGCGGAGTTGACGCTCCGTCCGATGGATTCGAGGTTGTCCTCCAGGCGGAGCAGGAAGCAGGAGACGAGCTCGCCGCGCTGTGCTTTGCCCGCGTTCAGGAACGTCGGTGTCGCGGGTTGGAACCGGCCGGAGAGCATCTCGTCGACGAGCCGGGTCGCGAGGGCTTCGTCGCCCTGTCCGAGGAAGAGCGCGGTGGCGACGACGCGCTCTTCGAACCCTTCCAGGTACGTGGTGCCGTCGAATGTCTTCAGGGCGTAGGAGGTGAAAAACTTGAACGCGCCGAGGAAGGTGTGGAAACGGTGCCCCGCCCCGCGGGCGCGCTCATGCAGGTCCGTGAGGAACTCCGGAGTGTACGCATCGAGGAACGCCTGCTCGTAGTAGTCGTTCGTGACCAGCCACTCCAGGCGTTCGGCCACGCTCGGGAAGGTTCTCATGTTCGGGATGACGTGCTGGAGCAGGTACGCCTCGGCAGCTTCCCGGTCCTTGTGGAACTGGATCGACCCGTCCGGGGCGAACAGGTTCAGTTGCGCGTTGAGTGCGTGGTAGTCCTTCCGTGCGCCAATCCCGGTGCGGGCCGGAGCTTCTGGGGAGATGATGGTCATGCGGTCTTCCTCTCAATGGATGTCAGGTTTTCGGAGGCCTGCTCCCAGAAGCGGGTCAGGCCGTTCTTCACGTGTTCGATGTCGCGCTGCGTGCCGAGCAGCTCGAAGCGGTACAGCTCCGGGACCTGGCATTTCGCGGAGATGACGGGACCGGCGAGGCAGTAGTGCTCGCCGAAGTTCGTGTTCCCCGCTGTGATGACGCCCCGTATGAGTGCCCGGTTAGCGGGGTCGTTCAGAAACTGGATTACCTGCTTCGGTACCGCCCCAGCTCGTTCCCCTCCGCCGTACGTGGGGACAACGAGCACAAACGGCCGTGTAACCCGGATCAACCCCTCCACCCGTGGCCGCAGCGGAACACGAACCGCGGGCCGGTCGAGCCGGTCGACGAAGCGACGAGTGTTCTCCGAAACACTCGAAAAGAACACCAGATCAGGCGACCGGGCGGCGGCAAGTTCGCGCACAGAGGGCGCTTCGCGCCGGGACTCGGATAGGGCTGGCATGGCGATCCTCCTCGCTCTTCGGTTGCGACGCGCCCCGCCAGCAACCACTACATGTTGTGCCTCACCAGAGTTTGGAGCGGCGTATCTAGTAATAACATCACTGTAGTTCCCCGATCTACGACATGCCAACATTTGAAACTACGGCACGCCGAATATTAGAGTGAAGTGCGCAGATGATCTGTGACTGTGGGCAGGACGGTCGTCGGACGCGCTCAGACGCGAAAAGAGAGAAGAAGGAGTGTCACATGGCTGATGAGAGCCGAATCCCGATACCTGCCGAGATTGACAATGAGAGCATCCGTGCATTCGTGGAGGAGTGGGCCGAGGTCACCGATCCCGAGCGGATCGAGCTCGTCTCGGCTGCCGATGACGCGCGGCTCATCGGCGAAGCCCTCGCCGCAGGTGAACTGCTGCCCGCTGGTGTGGGCCGGTACTATGCCAGATCCAACCCGAAGGACACCGCCCGCTCTGAGGAGCGCACTGTCGTCGCAACCTCGAATCCTGCCTATCGCGGCCGCTACAACAACTGGCAGCCAGTGAGCGAGGTGAAGCCGCTCATTGTCGAGCGGATGCGCGGGGCCTCTCGTGGGAAGACGATGTACGTCGTTCCCTATCTGATGGCGCCGCCCGGCACCCCGCTCGCGGCCTACGCGGCCGGGGTGGAGCTGACTGATGATCGCACCGTGGTGCTGCAGATGATCCGCATGACCCGCGTCGGCCTCGAACACTTCGACGGGCTCACCGACCCGAACTTCTTCGTCCGCGGCGTGCAGGTCACCGGCGATCCCGACACGCTCATGCACGGCACCCCGGAGGATGCGCGCCTGTTCGCGACCATCGCCGACGAGCGCACGATCCTCCATTACGGCTCCGCATACGGCGGCAACGCACTTCTCGGGAAAATCGCTCACGGCCTCCGCCAGGCCTCCTACGACGGCTACCTCTCGGGCAAGTTCCTCGCCGAACAGTTCCTCCTGTTAGGCATCCGCGACCTCGAAACCGGTGCCACCACTCACGTCTGCGGCGGGTTCCCGAGCGCGTCGGGCAAGACCAACCTCGCGATGACCCTGCCGCCCGACGCTCTCGGCGACCGGTACCGGGTCGACTTCTACGGCGACGATATCGCCTGGATGTGGATCGACGACGAGGGCCGATTGCGGGCGATCAACCCCGAGAACGGCGCGTTCGGGGTGGCGAAAGACACGAACGAGCGTACGAACCCGACGGCGATGGCTGCGATCGCGGAGGGCTCCGGCACGATCTTCACCAATACCGCCTACAACCGTCTCACTGGCGACGTGTGGTGGGAGGGTCTCACCCCGCAGCCTCCTGCGGAACTCGAGGGCTGGCTCGACTGGACCGGAGCCCCGATCGCCGACCGCAGATCTGACCAGCAGGATGCTCCGTGGGCGCACCCGAACAGCCGTTTCACGATTCCCCTCGAACGCATCCCGAACCTCGCCGCCGATGCCGCAGACCCTGCAGGTGTTGTGATCGATGCGATCATCTTCGGCGGTCGCACCCGCGACCGCGAACCCCTGATCCGCGCCATCGACGACCTCGCGGTCGGCGTCTACGACGGCCTCACCCTGGGCGCGGAGGCGACCTTCGCCGCCGAGGGCGTCGACGGGCAACTCAGATACGACCCCATGTCGATGCGACCCTTCTTCTCCTACTCAGAAGGCCGCTACGCGAAGCACTGGCTGAGCCTCCTCAGCCAGGCGCGGGAGCTGCCGGTATTCGCGCACGTCAACTGGTTCCAGCGCGACCCCGAAGACGGCCACTACCTCTGGCCTGGCTACCGCGAGAACCTCCGCGCGCTGAACTGGCTCTTCCGCTACCGCGCAGGGGACGCCCACGGGCAGCCCACGCCAGTAGGCGTCCTCCCCACAGCGGAAGAACTCGACCTCACCGGCCTCGATGTTCCCGCAGAGGATCTTGACCGGCTGCTGCGAATCGACACGAAGCGCTGGGCCGAGGAAATGCAGCACCGACATGGGCACCTCTCGAACCTGCGAGACCTCCCACAAGCCATCTGGGATGCACATCATCGTGTCGCTGAAACTCTCCAACCACTCGCCTCCGACCCAGCGTCGGATATTGCCCAATGATGTGGGCAGTACCGCAGACGCGACCATTGAACACCCTGACATGAAGGACTTATAGAGCATGAACCGCAGCACACCCCGATCCCCAGGATCCATCCGACGCTCGCTCGCTTTGTTGGCAGCATCGGCACTCACGATCAGCCTCGCCGCCTGCAGCAGTGCCGGCAGCGGTGCCGATGCCGCAGCCGACGAACGCCCGGTTGTGCTGACCACCTTCACCGTCCTCGCGGACATTGCTGAGAACGTGGCCGGTGACCACTTGCGCGTGGAGTCGATCACGAAGGTTGGCGCAGAGATCCACGGTTACGAGCCCACGCCGGGGGACATTCGAAAGGCCTCCGAAGCCGACCTCATTCTTGACAACGGGATGAACCTCGAAGCATGGTTCGGGCAGTTCGTTGAGGGCCTGGACGTGCCTCACGTCGTCGTAAGCGAAGGAGTCGAGACGATCGATATCAGCGAGGACGCCTATGCGGGATTGCCGAATCCGCACGCGTGGATGAGCCCAGTGAACGTGCAGATCTACGTCGACAACATGGTTGAGGCGTTCAGCGAGCTTGACCCAGAGAACGCGAGCGCATTCGAGGCCAACGGAGAGGCGTACAAGGCTGAGCTTCAGAGCGTGCAAGACGAACTTGTCGAGGAACTATCGGTGTTGCCTGCCAATCAGCGGGCTTTGGTGACCTGCGAGGGCGCGTTCTCGTACCTCGCTCGTGATGCCGGGCTGACCGAGAAGTACATCTGGGCCGTGAACGCTGAGCAACAGGCCACGCCGCAGCAGATCACCTCGGCGATCGAGTTCGTGCGAGCCAACGACGTACCCGCTGTGTTCTGCGAGTCCACCGTGTCCGACGCACCTATGCAGCAGGTCGTCGAGGCTACCGACGCAGTCTTTGGCGGCACACTGTACGTGGACTCTCTCTCTGAAACCGACGGCCCGGTGCCGACCTACCTCGAGCTGATCCGCCATGACGCGACCGTCATCATCGATGCCCTGACCGGACAGCAGTCATGACCGCAGCGATCTCAGTGCACGACGTCACGGTGCATTACGGTGAGGTCCTCGCCCTCGATCACGCCAGCCTCGACATCCAAACCGGGCGCGTATGTGGGCTCATCGGGATGAACGGATCGGGAAAATCCACTCTGTTCAAGACCATCATGGGGCTCCTACGTCCCGACTCCGGAACTGTGCGCGTTGAGGGTGAGAATCCCGCGAAAGCACGTAAATCCGGGGTCGTGGGTTACGTGCCGCAGAGTGAGGACGTGGACTGGGCCTTCCCGGTGACGGTGCGCGACGTTGTCATGACTGGGCGCTACGGGCATATGGGCTTCACCCGCCACGCGAAGAAAGCCGACCATGACGCCGTTGACCACGCGCTGGAACGGGTGGAGCTCACTGAGTACGCGAATCGGCAGATCGGGCAACTCTCAGGCGGCCAAAAGAAGCGCGCCTTCGTGGCACGCGGCATCGCGCAGGGCGCGACGATCCTGCTGCTGGACGAGCCATTCGCTGGCGTCGACAAACGTTCCGAAGCGACCATCACCCGTCTGCTGCGCGAACTCGCCGGCGACGGAGCAACGATCCTCGTCTCAACCCACGACCTCCACGCATTACCCGACCTGGCCGACGAGGCGGTGCTTCTCATGCGGCGCGTGCTCATGCACGGCGACCCCGACCTGGTGCTCCAGCCCGACAACCTTGCCCTGGCCTTCGGCCTGGACGTCATGAACCGAGGCGACAACTGATGAACCTGATCGATTTCTTCCTCGAACCCCTCAGCTACGACTTCATGGTCAGAGCCCTCGCGACCACCCTGATCGCCTCGATCGTGTGCGCGGTGCTCTCCTGCTGGCTCGTCCTGATCGGCTGGTCGCTCATGGGCGACGCCGTCTCCCACGCCGTCCTGCCCGGCGTGGTCCTCGCCTACGTCGTCGGGGCTCCGTTCGCCCTCGGAGCGGTGATCTTCGGATTCCTCGCCGTCGCTCTCATCGGCGCCGTCCGAGACACCAGCCGGGTCAAAGAAGACGCCGCGATCGGGATCGTCTTCACCACACTGTTCGCGCTCGGACTCGTACTGATCTCCGTCACCCCGTCGCAGACCGACCTGAACCACATCATCTTCGGCAACCTGCTCGGCGTGTCCTGGGCAGACCTCACCCAGGTCATCATCCTCGGCGCGATCACCTTCACGATCCTCGTCACCAAACGCCGCGACTTCACGCTCTACGCCTTCGACCCCACCCACGCCCACGCCATCGGCCTCAACCCGAAGATCCTCGGCGCAGCGCTCCTCGGCCTCCTCGCACTGACCGCGGTCGTTGCCTTGCAAGCCGTCGGCGTGATCCTCGTCGTGGCGATGCTCATCATCCCGGGAGCCACCGCCTACCTGCTCACCGACCGGTTTGGGCGCATGCTCGTCATCGCCCCCGCCATCTCCGCCGCCTGCGCCGTGATTGGCCTCTACCTGAGCTACTACCTCGACACCGCCTCTGGAGGCATGGTCGTCCTTGCCCAGGGTGCCGTGTTCGCGCTCGTCTATCTCTTCAGTCCCCGGCACGGCCTCATCGGAACCCGAGTCCTGAGCTCACGTCGTCGACGGGCGCTCGCCACTGCTCAGTAAGGGCCCCGTATGCGTGGCAAAAGCGACCGGTCAGGGACCAGAGCGCGGTATCTTCGTGTGATCTGGTCCTTGATCGAATCCGATCATGTGCCGGTTACGATCACCGGCCTCGCCCGCGCCCTGCAGCATGTTCCAGGAAGCGTTTCCGAACAGGTCAAACGTCTCGTCGGCGATGGCCTGATCGAACACGAACGGTACAAGAGTGTTTCGCTTACGCCGGAGGGGCGGTTAGAAGCGATACAGGTCGTGCGGGCCAATCGAATACTTCGGTGCTTCCTTCACGACATCCTCAACCTCCCTTGGAGCGAACTCGCCACAAACGCAGAAGC
>JBQGOU010000207.1:4237-6410 GCA_052086865.1 Cellulomonadaceae bacterium | reverse complement strand
CCAGTGCCCACCGGCAAGGTCAAGTGGTTCGACACGGAGCGCGGCTTCGGTTTCATCGCCAACGACGACGGCGGCGAGGTCTTCCTGCACGCCTCCGCGCTGCCCGCGGGCGTCGTGCCCAAGCCGGGCGCCAAGGTCGAGTTCGGCGTCGCCGACGGCCGGCGCGGCCCCCAGGCCCTCTCGGTCACGCTGCTCGACCCCCTGCCATCGGTGGCCAAGGCGGCGCGCAAGCCCGCCGAGGACATGGCGGTCATCGTCGAGGACCTGATCAAGGTGCTCGACCGGGTGGGCAACGACCTGCGCCGTGGCCGGTATCCCGATCGCGGGACCGGCGAGAAGTACGCGCAGCTCCTGCGCGCCGTCGCCGACAACCTTGACAGCTGACATGGCCACCACCACACGCCGCCCCCGGACCAAGACCGACGCCGTCCTGAGCGGAGCCGTCGACCTTGCGCGCCGCGCCGCCGAGGACGAGGCGGAGATCCCCGAGCACGTCGGTGAGCACGAGGGCTCGACCGTGATCGAGGACCGCCTCGTCGAGCACCGGTTCACCGCGGCGATGCCCGGCTACCGCGGCTGGCACTGGACCGTGACCCTCGCCCGGGTGCCGCGCGGGCGCACGGCGACCGTGTGCGAGGTCGAGCTCCTTCCCGGCCCCGACTCGATTCTGGCCCCCGAGTGGCTGCCCTGGGCCGAGCGCCTGCGCCCCGAGGACATCGGCCCCACCGACGTGGTGCCCTTCAACGCCGACGATCCGCGCCTCGAACCCGGCTTCACCCCGACGGGCGACGAGGAGATCGACGCCGTCGCCATCGACGAGCTGGCGCTCGCCCGCGTCCGGGTCGTGTCCGCTTTCGGCATCGCCGACGCCGCGCAGCGGTGGACCGAGCAGGCGGCGAAGCGCGGCGCGCCGGGCCAGGGCCTGCGCGAGGACTGCGCGACCTGCGGCTACCTCGTGCCGCTGCAGGGCTCGCTCGGACGGCTGTTCGGCGTCTGCGTGAACCCGTGGTCGCCCTTCGACGGCAAGGTCGTCTCCCTCGAGTACGGCTGCGGCGCGCATGCCGAGCTCGATGCTCCGCATCGCAGCGACTGGCCCGACAACGCTCCCGTGATCGACGAGCTCGGCATCGAGCTCGTCGAGCCCGAGCCGTCGGTTGAACCCGAACCCTCGCCGCCCGTCGAGTCCACGGACGACTGACACCACGGTGACGGACCCGTTCGGCACGGCGGCTCTGCGTCGTGCCGTGCTCGACGCCTGGCTCGCCTCCCCGACGCGGTACCGCGAGGACGCGAACACCGAGGAGGACCACGCCCGCGGTTACTACCGCGACCGCGTGGTCACCGAGCTGGCACAGAACGCCGCCGACGCCGCAGCGCTGGCTGGCGCACCCGGCCACCTGCGGCTGTCCCTGACCTCGAACGGACGCGGCACCGTCCTGCATGCCGACAACACCGGCGCACCGCTCACCGCCGACGGCGTTCGCGCCCTCGCCAGCATGCGGGCGTCCAGCAAGTCGGGCTCGAGCGCCGTCGGCCGGTTCGGCGTCGGCTTCGCAGCGGTGCGCTCGGTCAGCGACGACGTCACGATCCGCAGCGTTCCCGCTGCGCCCGGGGCAGGGAACAGCGCCTCGCCGCGGACGTCGTACGGCGTCGAGTTCTCCCTGCGCCGCGCCCGCGCGGAGATCGAGGCGGCGCTCGCCGCCCCCGAACGCGCTGCCCCCGCACTCGCCGCCCAGGTCGTCGCCCGCGGCGCGGACCAGCCCGTCCTGCGCCTCCCTTTCCCCGCCTCGAGTGGCGACCCGGTTCCCGCCGGCTGGACGACGACGGTTGCGCTCCGCCTGCGCGACGAGGCCGCCGACTCTGCGGTGCGCGACCAGCTGGCCGCCGTCGACGAGCTGCTGCTCCTGGCCCTGCCCGCGCTGGAGACCGTGACGATCGCCGTCGACGGCGAACCGGACCGGGAGATTCGGATCGCCCCCGAGCGCTGGACCGTGCACCGCGCCGCCGGCCGCCTGGACCCCGCCCTGCTGGCCGACCGGCCGGTCGAGGAACGCGGCCGCACCGACTACGCGCTGCTGTGGGCGCTGGGCCCCGCCCGCCCCGGCACCGTGCACGCACCCACCGCCACCGACGAGCCCTGCACCCAGCCCGCCACGCTTGTGGCCACCCTGCC
>JBQGOU010000207.1:0-4227 GCA_052086865.1 Cellulomonadaceae bacterium | reverse complement strand
GCCCCGGGCCCGGTGACCGACGCGGTGCTCGCCGAGGCCGTGCGCAGCTATGTCGAGCTGGTCCGGCAGGTGGCGCAGGCCGGTGGTGACGCGCTCGCCCTGGTTCCGACCGGCTTGCCGGCGGGCGCCATCGACGCGGCCCTGCACGACGGCGTTCTGGCCGCGCTGCCCGACGTCGCCGTGCTGCCTGGCGGGCGCCAGACCTCACCGCCGACGCTGCTGCGGCCCCGCGAGGCGCATCTGCTCGAGGGGGAGCTGGGTCAGGACCGGGCCGCCGTCGGGCAGCTCGCCCGGTTCGTCACCGATCTGGCCTGGGTGCCGCGGGCCCAGCGCGCGGTGGCGCTGCGCCTCGGCGCCCGCGCAGTCTCCGCAGCCGACGTCGTCGACGCGCTGCCACTGACCGATGCCGAGCTGCTCGACGCGCTCGATCCGCATGCGAGCGACCCCCACGTCGCTGAGGCGTGTGCGGCCCTGCCGGTGCGGCTGGCCGATGGGCGCACGGTGCGCGGCGCCCGCGGCGTCGTGGTAGCCACGCCGCGGGCCGTCTCGCCTGCGACCGGGCCTCGTCAAGCCCCTGACCTCGATGCCTTTGCGCCGTGGGGTCTGCGGGTTGCCGCGTCAGAGGCGGCGCACCCCCTGCTGCTGCGCCTGGGTGCGCTGCCTGACGACGGCGCCACCGTCCTCGCCACGGCCGAGGTGACCCGCGCCCTCGACGACCTCGCCCGGTGCCTGGACGATGCGCAGACCCTGTCCGACCTCGACGACGACGCCCTGGCTGTGCGCCACGCCGTGCTGGACCTGGTGCGCCAGGTCGCCGCGAGTGGTGAGCCGCTGGGACCACGGGTCCGCGCGCGGCTTGCGTCGGTGCCGCTGACCGCCGACGGAGAGCTGCTGGCCGCCCGGGACCTCGTGCTTCCGGGCTCCTTCGCCCACGAGGTCTTCGATGCGCTGCCCGCCGTCGACGACGCCGAGGTTGAGCGCTGGGGCGCCGATGCACTGCGTCTGCTCGGGGTGCGCGACGACCTGGTTGTGCACCGCGAGGACGACGTCGTCGCCGAGGAGGACGCCGCCGACGCGGATGTGCCGCTCGAGGGCTGGGCGGACTACCTCGCCCACCTGGCCCAGGAGCTGGGCGAGGACGTCTACGTGGGGGAGGTCGACGCTCTCGCCGATCTGGACGCCGTCGCCGACGACGCCTGGCCCCGCGTGCTCGAGCGCGTCGCCCAGGTCCCCGCGCTGCGCGCGGCGCTGGTCGACCCGGTGGACGGCGCCCGCTCGTATGCGTCCTGGTGGTTGCGCGACCGCTTCGAGGCACCGTTCACCCGTCCCGGCGCGTCCGTGCCGTTCGTCCCGCCGGCGCCCGTGGAGCTGGCGGGTGCGGACCTGCCCGACGACGTCTGGGTGGCCGTGGGCGCCATCGGCACCCTGGGGCAGGTGCAGGGTGCGGACTGGGAGGCCGTGCTCGGCGACCTGCCGCCGATCGGCCGGGAGGTCGACCTGGGCGATGCCCGGCGGCTGTGGCGCGCACTCGAAGGCGCGGCGCATGCGGTGCGCGCGGCGCACCCCGACGTGCTTCCCGAACCGCCCGAACGGATGGTCGCCCTGCAGGCCGGCGCCGCGCGCGTGGTCGAGGCGGAGCGCCTAGCGGTCACCGCGGAGCCGATGTGGGCCCAGGTCGAGCCGGTCGTGCCCGCCGGCAGCGATCCGGACGCCGTGGCCGATCTGCTGGACCTGCCGGTGCGCGAGGCATGTGCCGAGCGCTGGTCGGCTCGCGGCGGCGAGCCCGCTGCGCTCCCGGCTGTGCTCGCGACCGTGCTCGCGACCCTGCCGGACGCCCGGCGGGTGGGGGATCCGCCGTCGGGCTGGATGCGCCACGATGCGCCCTTCCCTGTCGGACCGCAGGGGAAGGCTGCCGGCGCGGGCCGCGCCACCTGGTGGGTGGACCCGGACGGCACGGTGCATGCCTGCGGCACCCTCGACCTCGCGTCCGCGCTGGCGCAGCGCGACGGCGCCTGGGCAGGTCGGCACGTGATCGCCGCGGCGCTGCTCGACGCGCGCGTGGCCGAGCGGCTCGAGGGCGAGTCCGCGTGGGACTGAGGCCGTAACACCGTCCCGACAGGCGGAACGTGCCCCCCGGTGCGGGCGATCGTGCGGATGCGGCGATAGGCATGGGGCATGGAGATCCGACCGGAGGCACGGTGCAGCGGCCCCGACGTGCGGGCGTGTTGTCGGGGCTGAGCCCCACCACCCGACCCCGCACCGCCGAGGTGCCCGACCCCGGAGCCACCGTGTCCGTCCACTCCCTGTCGCCCAGACCCCGCACCGGTGCGCACGTCTTCCCCGCCGACGGCGCATCCCCCGCCGACGGCGCCTCCCCGAGCGCCGACGAGTTCGCCCGGCTCCTGGCGGCGCTGCCGACCACCGATCAGATCGTCGTCGACCGCAAGGCCTGGCGCGTCTTCGTCAACGGGGAGGAGGCCAGACTCACCCGGCAGGAGTGGCAGCTGCTCACCTACCTGGTCGCCCACCGGGGACGAGCCGTCCCCCGGCAGGAGCTGCTCGCCGCCGTCTGGGGCGAGCGACCCGTCGTCGAGGGCAGCCGCACCGTGGACGTGCATGTGCGCAGGCTGCGCGCCAAAATCGCACCCGCAACGCTTGTGACGACGGTCCGCGGACACGGATACCGGGTCGATGCGGGCCCGGGGCTGCGCGTGGTGGGATAGGGCGCGCACCGGGGGCTCACCCCGGGAGCGGTCCGTTGATGGCATGATCGGGGCGACATCATCCCCGACGGCCCCGGAGGCTCCCTTGTCCGCACCCATCCGCCTGGTCGCCTTCGACCTGGACGACACCCTGGCGCCGTCGAAGTCCCCGGTGGAGCCTCGGATGGCGCAGCTGCTGCTCCGGCTGCTGGACGTGGTCGAGGTGTGCGTGATCTCCGGCGGGCAGTTCGGGCAGTTCCGCTCCCAGCTCGTCGAGCAGCTGGGCGGTGCCAGCGCGCACGAGCTGGCCCGGCTGCATCTCATGCCGACCTGCGGCACCCAGTACTACCGCCACACCGACGGCGCGTGGCACCAGGTCTACGCGGAGAACCTGACCGAGGACGAGAAGAGCCGCGCGCTCGCGGCCGTCGAGACGAGCGCCCGCGAGCTGGGCTACTGGGAGACCGACACGTGGGGGCCCGTCCTGGAGGACCGGGGCAGCCAGATCACGTTCTCGGCCCTCGGGCAGGCGGCTCCGGTCCCGGCGAAGTCCGCATGGGACCCGACGGGGGAGAAGAAGTCCACGCTGCGCGCGGCCGTCGCCGAGCAGCTGCCGGACCTTGAGGTGCGTTCCGGCGGTTCCACCTCGGTCGACATCACGCGCAAGGGCATCGACAAGGCCTACGGGATGCGCCGGCTCGCGGAGCTCACCGGTGTGGCGCTGGACGACATGCTCTTCATCGGCGACCGTCTCGACGAGGCCGGCAACGACTATCCCGTCAAGGCGCTCGGCGTGCGGTGCCACGCGGTCACCGGCTGGCCGGACACTGCCGGATACCTCGACACGCTCATCCCCACGCTGGCCCCACGCTCCTGAGGTAGCCGGCTGTCAGTGGCGGCGGCGCGGCGGTTCGGTGGGCGGCCACTCGCCGTCGTCGGAGCCGTCGTCGGCGCTGAACAGCAGCTGGTGCAGCTCGACCTGGACCCGTTCGACGTTGGGCACGTCGTGCAGCTCCATCCCCGCCTTGTCCGTCGCGTCGGAGATGATCAGGGTGCCGCAGCCGAACAGCCGGTCCAGCAGGTCCTTCTCGTAGTTCACGTCGTTGATCCGGTACAGCGGGATGTCCCGCCCGCGGCGGGTGAAGATGCCGGAGCGCATCGACACGCGCTTGGTGGTCACCGTGAACGATGTGGTCCGCCAGGTCAGCCAGGGCACGAACACCCAGATGACGGCGACGACGCCGGCGAGGCCGAGCACGACCCAGTGCACGACCTCGTTGGGCGCGAGCAGGAACGTCGCCGCGACGGCCGCGGCGAGCACCACAAGCAGCACGGTCGGCCAGAACAGCGCCTTGAGGTGCTCACGCAGCACCATGACCACGTGCTCGTCCTCGGTCAGATGCTTGTCGCGAAGTCCCATGGCGCACATCGTGCCACCTACGGCGTGTGTCCGGTGTGTGACATCGCGATTCAGAGTCGGTAACGGCTGGTGGACGTCGGCGCGTCGAGGTGCGCGGGCGTGCCA
>JBQGOU010000206.1:0-6465 GCA_052086865.1 Cellulomonadaceae bacterium | reverse complement strand
GGGCCGATGGTGGCCGAGGCCATGCAGCGGGTGCTGGCCGGTGAGTCGTTGTACCAGATTCGTAAAGACTGGAACGAGCGCGGCATCCTGACCACCCACGGGTGTGCGTGGTCGGATCGGACACTGAAACTGATGTTGCGCAACCCCTCCATCAAAGGGGTGCGCGAGTATCGCCCGATCCTGGCGGACGGCACCCGTGCGAAGACCTCGCTGATGCAGGTGAAAGCGGCGTGGCCTGCGATCGTGGACGAGGACACTTGGCAGCAAGTCTCCGATGTGCTCGACGCCAGAAAGCAGGCACGGAACTTCCATCAGCCCGGTAGCGGGGCGGCGAAGCGGTTGTATCCGTTCTCGGGGCTGATCCGCTGCTCGGCCTGCGGGCGGGCGATGCTCCACCGAGGCGCGGTGTATCAGTGCGTGCAGGCCACCCGCGGCGGCTGCAACCGGTCGATTCGCTCCGCGGAAGTCTCGAAGCTCGTGGAGGAGGCGGTGTTGGCGACGTTCGAGCAGATCACTCTCGACCCCGCGACGCGCACAAGACCGAGCGCCGATGTTGGGGCGCGTGTCGGGCTCACGGCCCGGCTCGACGCTGACCGGGAGCGCCTGGCCCGGTTGGATGATGACCGCTATGACGGGCTGATCGACAAGGGGATGTGGGTGCGTCAGCGGGCGCGGATCGCGGAGCGGATCGAACACACCCGGCGCGAGTATGCCGCCGCCCTCCCCGAACAGCAGGCCGGGCCGGGCATCGACATAACCACCGTCGCCGCAGAATGGTCAGGCCGCACCCCGATGTGGCAGTACCAGGCCACCAGCCTGATCCTCGAAGCCGTACTCGTCCACGCCCACCCCGCCGACATGATGACCGCCGTGCCCAAGCGCCGCAACGAGAGCACCGAAGCGTTCCATGTGCGCCGTGACGCGCACCGCGCCGACCTCCTCGCCCACCGAGTCGAGTTCATCTGGCGCGCCTGACCCGCGTGACGAGGCTCTATCGGCCCCGCATCCTGACCCGCACGGGTGACTCAGGGTGCGGGGCCTTCCCTCACCACGGCCACGGCCGGTTTCGTCGGGCGAGGTGCCGCGCATAGTCCTCGTAGCTCGGCCAGCACAGCGGGGTCGCTCACGTTCGAGGGGAAGCCCTGGGCTTGGCGAGAGGTTGCAGCCAGGCGCGCTCCCAACGTGGAATCGGCAGGAGGTGTCGGCGATGCGGAGCAGGAGGACGCGGCAGCAGAGGCAGCGGTACAAGTAGTGGCGGGGGTGCTCATACTGACAGGTGCGCCGCTTCACCCATGCACCGTCGAGACTCAGGGAACGTCCGACTTGTTCGGTTTCGCGGCCCAGATCGCGGCCAGCAGGCCGGTGTCGCAGCGCAGCGAGTCGAGGGGTTCGCCGCCAAGTAAGCGCAGCAGAACGCCGTCGCCGGTCGGGGTGCCTGCGTGTTTCGGGTCGGGGTGCCCCAGCACGATCCGCAACAACGCGGACCATGACCTCGGCGGCACACCCAGCAGCGCAGGAACCATGTGGTCGCGGCGTAGCACCTCCACCGCGTTCGCCCGTGAGGTCAGATCGCCAAGCCGGTAGGCGACATGCTCTACGCAGTTGGCCACGATCCCGGCATCCCACCCCGTCGAGGCGAACAACTCCACTGTGTCCGACAGGGCTGTAGCGACCCGGACGCGGTCGCCGTCCTGTGACTCGTCTTCGTCGTCGGTCTCGGGAGTGACGGCGAAGGCAGGGTGGTAGTCGGCCAGGTGCTCTCGTTCAGTGAACCGGATGGCGTCGTGGAATCCAGCGATCCGGGAGGTGTGCCGGACCTTGCCAGTGGAGACCAGCATCCCCGCAGCCCGAACCTCGACGCCGCAGGTGATCTGCACGGCGCGAGTGACCACCGCCCAGGGATTACAGGCTTTCCGCGTTGAGGGGGCGAGCATGACCTCGAACGCTGCCGAGGCAACCTCCCAGGCATCCAGCCCGTGCTTACGGGCCAATGGCCGGTATCGGGCCGCCGTGTATCGCATCAGCTCCGCCGCTTCACGATCACTCCGCCAGGCCCCAGGCCCGGTCTGGTGCAGCCGGATCAGCAGGGCACGCAGCCGTTCGGGGCTCTCGAACTTTCTACTGGCTGAGCCAGTCGGGGCCGCAGCATCGTCGCTCGGGTCGGGTGGGGTGTGTTCGGTCACGGTGACGCCTCCCGTGAAGGAGGTGCGACACCAGCACCCAAACCAGGACGCGCGCCACAGCGCCCCTACACCCGCCGTCCATCAGTGGAAGCGCGACATGCTCGGCCGTCCTGTCGGTGCGAGACGGCTTGCCGGAAAGCCCGTCCGACGGCCCTGCCAACGCCTTGCTGCGGAGGCTTACCCCGTCCCGTGTCTCATGTGTCGCGTCGGTTGGCGATGATGATTGACGGGATCAGCAACCCGAGTGTCCAGGCGAGGACGACGGCCCAGGAGGCGATCGCGGGAGGTGCGGTGTCGGGGACACTGGCGAACCAGAGTGTGTAGGAGGCGATGTCGGGGAGGAAGTACCAGTTCTGGCCTTGCAGGAGTGGGCTGAGGATGAGCAGGTACACCAGCAGAATCGCTGCGGCCGGGATGGCTTTGCGGATGAGCAGCCCGAGAGCTGAGCTGAGGACTGCCATCAGGGTGAGGTAGCCAGCGGCGCTGGGGATGATTCGCGCGGCCACGTCGAGGTCGGCCTCGGCGATGGGGACGCCTGTGGTGAGAAGGATGGTGGTGATGCTTGTCGCGACGATGAGCAGAGCGGCGGCGAACGTGATGGGCACGAGCGCGGCGGTCGCGGCCAGTCGCCAAGTGATTCGGTCGGGTATGGCGATGAGGGTGGTGCGGATCTGCCCTCCGATGTATTCGGAGGTGCTGGCGATGACGCCGAGGAGGAAGAATCCGCACTGTGTCCAGGTGACGGCGGTGACGCCGTAGTCCAGGATGTTCACCGTTTGGTCGGGGCCGATGTTCGCGCTCGTACCGAACGCGATGGACAGGACGATGGTGAGCGCGAGCGTCCCGCCGAGCACGAGCCAGGTTGCAGGCAACGACCAGAGCTTGGATGCCTCGGCGCGCACGGCGTCGGTGAATGCTGTCGCGGGGGTGCGGAAGTCGGTGGTCGTGGTCATGCGTCTCTCCGGGTGAACACGGCTCCAGCGGCGATGAGAAGCGCGATGACCCAGGCGGCCATCACGAGCCCGCCGGTGAGCGGGGCGATCTCGACACTGGTGCTCACGGTGGTGAACATGCGCATCCCGGCCAGGTCCGGCAGATAGTTGGCAGCGGGGATGCTCTGCGCGAGTAGGTAGGTGACGGTGACTGCGGAGGAGTTCGCGACCAGGACGGCCATCGGGATGATGCCGTTGCGGGTGAGCACGGTCAGGCCGAACCCGAGCAGCGCCATCAGCACCCAGTAGACGACCGCCCCAGTTGCTCGGGCGAAGGTGTCACCGTCGAGCGCGGGAGCATCCGGGCCGAGCAGGAGGTGGACAGTTGCGAACACCAGAGCGATGGCGACGACGGCGAGGACCGCGGTGGCGATGGCGACCGCGATGACCTTGGCGAGCAGCAAGCGGACTCGGGAGGGAACGGCGGTGAGGGTGGTGGTGATCTGTCGGCTGCCCGCGGACTCCTCGCCCTCGGCGGTGTACTCGCTGCCGATCGCGGCGACGCCGAGGATGATCGCGCCGAGCACGCCGATGGCGAGTTCGGAGAAACCTGTGTCCGATCCTGGTGTGGTCGTGAGGCTGGTGATGACGGCGATCCCGGTGGGGACGATGAGGCCTGCGGCGACGGCGAGCCACACAAAAGGCAGCGTGGCGAGCTTGGACAGCTCCGCGCGCAGCGCCCTCATCGTGCACCCCGGTCGCCGGTGAGCGCGAAGAACGCGTCTTCGAGATTCTTGTGGTTCCCGGTGACCTCGGCCAGCGTGCCGTCTGCGACGATGCGCCCACCCACGATGACCACGACGTCATCGACGGTCTCGGCCAGCTCGCCCATCAGATGCGAGGACAGCAACACTGTCCGTCCAGCTTGGGCCTGCTCTCGCAGGAACAGCCGTATCCAGCGGATGCCCTCGGGGTCCAGGCCGTTCACCGGCTCGTCCAACACCAGAGCCCCAGGGTCGGCAAGCAGCGCGGCGGCGAGTCCCAGACGTCGGCCCATGCCCAGCGAGTAGGTAGACACCCGCTTGTTCCCGGCGTCGGCGATCCCGACCAGCTCCAGTAACTCTTCGACACGGGCGTTGCCGATACCTGCCGAGCGAGCGACCCAGCGCAGGTGGGCCCGGCCCGTGCGCGAGCGATGCGCGCCGGACCCGTCAAGGACCGCCCCGATACTGCGCAGCGGGTCACGCAGCGACGCGAATCGTTGCCCGTCCACGAGCGCCTGCCCGGAGGTGGGACGGTCCAGACCCAGCAGGATGCGCAGTGTCGAGGACTTTCCTGCGCCGTTCGGGCCGAGGAATCCGGTGACCCGGCCGGGACGGGCATGGAAGGTGATGTCGGTGAGGATGTCGCGGGCACCGCGGCGCTGGTTCACATGTTCGAAGGTCAGCATGCACTCCATGCCAGCAGGGCACGCGAGCAGGCACACCACAGTCAGGGGTGGTCTTGTCCGCTTGTTCTCACACCACGGGGTGAGGACAGCTCCGAGCCCGCTTCCTAAGATTGAGGAGCATGGAGCACGTTGAAAAGCCGTCCTCTTCCTGGGGGTCGCGCGCATGGCTGATCGCTGCGGGCGTGTTCGTCGTGCTCCTGCTCGTGTTGCTCGCGCTGGAGCCGAGTGCCCCCTATCTGATCGCTGCGCTTTCTCTCATCCTCGCGGCGGCGGTTGGGGTGACGACATGGGCGTTACTGCGCACCCGCGCTGCGCGTCAGTCCTACGAGGAACGTCTGACCGAGTGGGCTGCCGAGAAGGCCGTGCAGGCTGAGCGGCTGCGGATCGCCCGCGACCTGCACGACCTCGCCTCCCACGGGCTGGGACTGATGACCGTGCGTGCCGCCACCGCGAACCTCACCGACGACAAGGAGGACGGCGAGCGACGCCAGGCACTCAGCGACATCGAGCGCGTGGGACGCGAAACCACCACCGAACTGCGCGGCATGCTCGCGCTCTTGCGGACAGGCGACGACGGCACTGCTCCCTTGCGGCCGGTCGACGCGCTCACCGATCTTCCGGGCATCATCGAGAGTGCGCAGCGTGCCGGGCTCACGGTCGAATTCCAGCAAGGCGACCTCGGCACTGTTCCGCCCGGCGTGCAGCTCGCCGTCTGCTCCACCGTCCGCGAAGCCCTAGCTAACGCCCTCCAGCACGCCGGGACCACGACCGTTCGCCTCTCGATCGAGCGTGACGCGACCGGCATCACCGTCGATGCCCGCGACGACGGCCCCATCCCCGGTTGGAGCCCCCATAGCGGCACCGGGAACGGGCTCCGCGGACTGCGCGAACGGCTCGCCGTGCACCGCGGCACACTGACCACGGGATCGACCGGAGCGGGCTTCCGGCTCATGGCACACATCCCCGAGGAAGCCGCATGACTCCCCTCGCGCCCTCGTCACCGGGACCCGGTGTGCGCCTGCTCCTGGTCGATGACCAAGCCCTGCTCCGGCACGCCCTGCGCATCGCCATCGACCGGGAACCCGACCTCTCGGTCGTCGGTGAAGCAGGAACCGGTGCTGAGGCCATCGCTGCTGCCCGCGAACTGCGGCCGGACCTCGTGCTCATGGACATCCGCATGCCCGAGGTGGATGGGATCGAGGCCACCAGGCAGATCACGAACACCCCCGAACTCGCACACACACGCGTACTGGTCTTGAGCATGTTCGAACTCGACGACTACGTCTACGGTGCACTGCGGGCAGGTGCCAGCGGGTTCGTTCTCAAAGACGCCCGACCCGACCAGCTCATCGACGCCATCCGCCGCGTCCACCACGGCGAATCTCTCTTCGCGCCGACGATCCTCACCAGCCTCATCGAGCACTACCTCGACCACCGCACGTCAGGTAGATCACGCGGTCCCGAACAACTCACCGCGCGCGAGACCGAAGTGCTCACCCTCATCGGACGCGGACTCTCCAACGATGACATCGCGGCCGAACTGACCGTCTCCCACAACACCGTCAAGACCCACATCAGCAGCCTGCTATCCAAACTCGCCGCACGCGACCGCGCCCAACTCGTCATCGCCGCCTACGAACACCGACTCATCATCCCCAGCACGCACAGTAACCGCGCCTGAATCCTCCGACCAGATCAGCGCCAACCCGCTCAGTCACTCGCTTACACGCTTCTGTCTTCCTAACCGACAAAGTGAAACGAGTATGCACGTATGCCACGGCGGGGCCGTGGTGCACACCTCCCTCATGAGACGACTCATGAGAGGAGGCCCAGATGAAGGGCGGCGTGATCCTGTTCCGCGGCAGCGGTGCTGCCGCGCGCCGCTATGTCGAGGCCGACC
>JBQGOU010000205.1:0-6470 GCA_052086865.1 Cellulomonadaceae bacterium | reverse complement strand
GCGGACAGGATGAACAGCGCCTCGAACATGATGGCGAAGTGGTACCAGAAGCCCATCATGCCCTTGCCCCCGATCACGGGGACGTTGTGCAGCACGTTCGCCATGGCGACCGCGAGGGTCGGGGCGCCGCCGGTACGGCTGACCACGGAGGGCTCGCCCACGTCACGAGCGACCTCCTCGAGCGCCTCGGCGCCGTAGATGGCGGTCTGCGTGCCGTCGTCATCCATGACGTACCACTCGGGCACCACGGCGTGACCGTCCGGGTTGACGTCCAGGGTCTCGACGGCGGCCGTCGCGGCCTCGGCCTTCTCGGCCGGCGTCGAGTCCGCGGTGATGGTGATTCCGCTCGCGGCCGAGATCGCCGCGGGGGACATGTTCATCGAGAAGTACACACCCTGGCTCAGGGTCACGGCCGCGGCCAGCGCCATGATGGCCACGAACGACTCCATCAGCATGCCGCCGTAGCCGATCATCCGGACCTGGGACTCCTTCTGCACCATCTTGGGCGTGGTGCCGGAGGAGACCATCGCGTGCATGCCGGACAGGGCGCCGCACGCGATCGTGATGAACAGGAACGGGAAGAGGGTCCCGGCGAACACCGGGCCGTCGGTGTTGTGGGCGAAGTTCGTGACGGCGGGCATCTCCACGATGGGACGCACGAGGACGATGCCGAGCGCGAGGACGACGATGGTGCCGACCTTCATGAACGTCGACAGGTAGTCACGGGGGGTCAGCAGCAGCCACACCGGGAGCACCGCGGCGAAGAAGCCGTAGATCACCATGGCCCACACCAGCGTGGTGGGGGACAGGTGCAGGAACTCGCCGAAGGGGCCCTCGGCCACCCAGCGGCCGCCGATGATCGCGACGATCAGCAGCGCGAAGCCGATGAGGGAGACCTGGGTGATCTTGCCCGGCTGGACGTACCGCAGCCACACGCCCATGAGCAGGGCGATCGGGATGGTGCAACCCACCGCGAAGACGCCCCAGGCGCTCTCCGCGAGCGCGTTGACGCAGATCATCGCGAGCACGGCGAGCACGATCATCAGCATGACGAAGACGATGACCAGCGCGACGGTGCCGCCGAACTTGCCGATCTCGTCGCGTGCCATCTGGCCGAGCGAGCGGCCGCCGCGGCGCATGGAGAAGAACAGCACCAGCATGTCCTGGACGGCGCCGGCGACGACGACGCCGAAGATGATCCACAGCGTGCCGGGCAGGTACCCCATCTGCGCGGCGAGAACGGGGCCGACGAGCGGACCGGCGCCGGCGATGGCAGCGAAGTGGTGGCCGTAGAGCACCACGCGGTTGGTCGGATCGAAGTCCTTGCCGTTGTTGATGCGCTCGGCCGGCGTCGCGTTCGTGTCGTCCGGGCGCATGATCGTCTTCTGGATGAACAGCGCGTAGAACCGGTAGGCGATCGCGTACGTACACACCGCCGCGATGACGAACCAGATGGCGTTGACGTTCTCACCGCGAATCACGGCGAGCATCGTCCAGGCGAAGCCGCCCAGGAGCGAGATGGCCACCCACAGCGCAATCTTGCCGGGGGTCCACTTCCCGTGGGGCTTGATGCCGATCGGGACACCGCGGGCGTTGCGGATGACGAGCTCATTCTCGGCGTCCGTGTACCCGTCCCCAGGTCTGGTGTCAGTCTCGTTGGTCATGCGTGACTCCGTTGTCCGGGTCGTGTCGGCCCTGGTCGTGACTCGGTAGCTGAGGGGACCGCGTCAGCGGTCCCCGGAACGTCGTCAGGCTATGCCTGAAAACATCCCACCACAGCACCCGAACGGCCCTTGACGAATGTGGGCAACGTGTGCAGGCCTTGCGAGGGGCACGGGAACGGCGGGTGCGCACCGCCCAGTCCCGGTGCGCCCTCAGCCCTGCGGTTTCGCGGCAACCACGCGCGTGGCCGCATCGAGCAGGCGGGTCGCGAAGTCGGCGTCGGTCCGGGCGCGGTCGGCCAGCGCCGCAGCCATGTCGGGCACGACGGAAGGATCTGCGCTGGCCAGGACCAGGTCCCCGCCCGCCGCCACGAAACGCACGGCACGCTCGCCCGGTGACCACTGCTGGACGGCCGCGGCGGCCGAGAGGTCGTCGCTGATCACCACGCCCTCGAACCCGAGGTCCCCACGCAGCAGGTCGGTGACGATCGGGACCGAGAACGCCGCGGGCGCGTCCGGGTCCAGCTGGGTGTACACCGCGGAGGAGATCATGACGAACGGTGCGCCGGCATCGATGCCGGCGGCGAACGCCCGCACCGAGTCGTCGTCGCGGGTCGTGACCTGGTCGACGACGTGTGCGCTCGTGTCCGTGTTGGCGGTGACCCGGCCCAGGCCGGGGAAGTGCTTCATCGCCGAGTCGACCCCCGCGGCGCTCATCCCGGCGGCGAAGGCCTGGGCGCCTGTCACGGTCTGCTCGAGTCCGTACCCGTAGTTGCGCTGGAATGCGCCGATCGGGGCGTTGGCCGATGCGCTGGTCTCGTCGGGCACGACGTCGAACACCGGCGCGAGGTTGAGGGTGATGCCGGCGGCGGCCAGCTCGCTTCCCCACTGCTGGGCGTCGGCGCGCAGCGCGTCGGGTCCGGATGCGGACTGCTCGAGCGCGCTGGGCATGCGGGAGAAACCGTGGCCCTGCAGCACCTGGACCTGTCCGCCCTCCTGGTCCGTGGCCACGAGCATCGGCGTGCCACGGGTGGTCTCGGGGCTCACGAGCGCGGTGAACGTGGTGACGAGCTCGGCCACCTGGGCGGTGGTGCCGCGGGAGCGTCCCGCGAGAAAGATGTTGCCGACGTGGTGCTCGCGCACGGCGTCGTAGCTGATCTGGGCCGGGTCGCGCACGTCCACGCCGACCATCAGGACCTGACCGGCAAGCTCCTCGATGCTCCAGCCCGTCAGGTCGGGTGCCGATGCGGTCGGGCTGGCCGTGGCGTCGGGTGTGTCGTCCGGCGTGGGCGACGGTGCGGTCGGGCTCGGCGTGGGCGACGATGCGGTGCTGCTGGACCCGGTGCTGTTCGATGCGGTGCTGCTCGGTTCGGGTGCAGCGGTGCTGCACGCGGTGAGCAGGGCCAGGGCGGCGAGCAGCCCGGCACGGGCCAGGCGGCGGGAGGTCATGCGCGGGACGGTGATCGGGGCTGCTGGCGGTAGCCGGCGAGGAAGTTGCCGAAACGCTCGATGGCGTCCTCGAGATCGCGTGCCCAGGGCAGGGTCACGATCCGCAGGTGGTCGGGGGTGGGCCAGTTGAACCCCGTGCCCTGGACCACCAGGATCTTCTCCTGGAGCAGCAGGTCGAGCACCAGCTGGGCGTCGTCCTGGATCTCGTGCACCTCGGGGTCGATCCGCGGGAAGGCGTACAGGGCCCCGCGCGGTCGCACGCAGGAGACTCCGGGGATCTGGTTCAGCATCCGCCAGGCGGTGTCCCGCTGCTCGACAAGCCTGCCGTGGTGCTGGGTGAGCTCGTAGATGCTCTGGTGTCCGCCGAGCGCGACCTGGATGGCGTGCTGGGCTGGCACGTTGGGGCACAGCCGGGTGGACGCGAGCAGGTCGATGCCCTCGATGAATCCGCGGGCGTGGTCCTTGGGCCCGGTGATCACGACCCAGCCCGCGCGGTAGCCCGCGACGCGGTAGGTCTTGGACAGTCCGTTGAAGGTCAGGCACAGCAGATCGGGGGCGAGTGCCGCAATCGACGTGTGGTGGGCGTCGTCGTACAGGATGCGGTCATAGATCTCGTCGGCGAGCAGGAGCAGGTGGTGCTTGCGCGCCAGGTCGGCGATGCCGGAGAGGACTGCGGGGGAGTACACCGCCCCTGTCGGGTTGTTCGGGTTGATGATCACGATGGCCTTGGTGCGCTCGGTGATCTTCGACTCGATATCCGCGACGTCCGGGTTCCAGTCGTCGTCCTCGCTGCACAGGTAGTGCACCGGTGTGCCGCCCGCCAGGCTGGTCATCGCCGTCCACAGCGGATAGTCCGGCGCCGGGATGAGCACCTCGTCGCCGTCGTCGAGCAGGGCCTGCAGCACCATCGTGATGAGCTCGCTGACCCCGTTGCCGAGGTAGACGTCGTCGACGTCGAAGGCGGGGAAGTCCTCGGTCTCATACCGGGTGACGATGGCGCGCCGCGCCGGGAGGATGCCCCGCGCCTCGGAGTAGCCCTGGGCGGACGGCAGCGCGGCGATCATGTCCTTGACGATGACGTCCGGTGCGTCGAAGCCGAACACGGCCGGGTTGCCGATGTTGAGCTTGAGGATCCGGTGTCCCTCCGCCTCCAGGCGGGCGGCGTGGGCGTTGCCCGGTCCGCGGATCTCGTACAGCACGTTCCGGAGCTTGCTCGACTGGTCGAAGGTGCGCGGGTGCAAGGTCACGTGGCCCATCCTGCCACCCGTGCGCGGTCCCGGGCAGGAGGCGTCCGCCGGACAGGACGGACGGGGCGGGCACAGCGTCCCGATCATTCATCGATTCGATGTACTATTAGCCCACCGCGGGTCGAGACGGTCGGTTCGCACCAATGCCGATGCGAGGACGCATGGCGGGAGGAGTGGCACAGATGCAGCCATGGTTCGACTCGGCGACGCATCGCCGCTGGCTCGAGGACCAGACCCTCGAGCTTCTGGCGTTCGGCCGACGCGTGGGGCACCCCATCGGCGGGGCCGCGCGCCTGGACGAGGCGGGGGTTCCGGACCTGGACGCCGGCGTCGAGACCTGGATCACGGCGCGCACGGTGCACGTGTACGCCCTCGGTGCGCTGCTGGGGGTCCCCGGCTCCGCGCCGATTGCGCAGCATGCGCTGAACGGCTTGACCGGCGTGCTGCACGACGACGCCCAGGGCGGGTGGTTCACCGCGGTCGCGGCCGACGGAACGCCCGTCGAGGGCAAGAGCTGCTATGCGCACGCGTTCGTCCTGCTGGCGGCGGGCTCCGGGGTCCTGGCCGGCTTGGACGGGGCCCCCGAGCTCCTCGCCGCGGCCATCGACGTCTTCGAGACGCGGTTCTGGGACGAGGAAGCGGGACGGTGTGTCGACACCTGGGACACCGCCTTCACGCAGCTCGAGGACTATCGTGGGGTGAACGCCAACATGCATGCCGTCGAGGCGATGCTGGCGACGCACGACGTCACCGGGGACCCGGTGTGGCTGGACCGCGCGCGGCGCGTGACCGAGTTCGTGCTGCGCACGGCGTCCGAGCACGGCTGGACGATTCCCGAGCACTACGACGCGGGCTGGACGCCACTGCTCGACTACAACACCAGCGCCAAGTCCGACCCCTTCAAGCCGTACGGGGTAACCGTGGGCCACAGCCTGGAGTGGGCACGACTGGTGCTCCACCTCGAGGCCGCGCTCGGGACGGACGCCCCCGCCGGACTGCTCGACGCAGCGAGGTCGCTGTACGCCCGGGCGGTCGAGATCGGGTGGGCGGTGGACGGTGCTGACGGGTTCGTCTACACCACCGACTGGGACGGCACGCCTATCGTGCGCGAGCGCATGCACTGGGTCCTCGCCGAGGCCGTTGGCGCCGCCGCCGCACTTGCCCGGCGCACCGGCGAGCAGATCTACGCCGAGCACTACGCCATGTGGTGGGACTACGCCGACTCCGTGGTTCTGGACCACTCGCACGGCTCCTGGTACCACGAGCTGGACACGGCCAACCAGCCCTCCGGCACGGTGTGGCCCGGCAAACCCGATCTCTACCACGCCGTGCAGGCGACCCTCATCCCGCGCCTGCCGCTGACCCCGTCGATTGCCTCGGCCGTTGCAGAAGGAGAGCTGCGATGAGCGCGCAGACGGACACCACCGGTAGCACCAGCACACCCCTCCTCGTGGTCGGAGAGGCGCTGATCGACGTCGTGCACCGCCTCGACGGCAGCGTGGACAGCTGCCCGGGAGGTAGCCCGGCCAACGTGGCGATCACACTCGCGCGCCTCGGGCAGCGCCCGGACTTCCTCACCTGGATCGGGTCCGACGCCGCCGGTGCGGAGGTTGCCAGCTGGCTGGCCTCCTCCGGTGTGCGCCTCGTGTCCGGAAGCGCCGGGTCCGCGCGGACGTCCTCGGCACATGCCGCGCTCGCTGCGGACGGCAGCGCGCAGTACGAGTTCGACATCCTGTGGGACCCGCCGGCGGTGGCGGACCTGGAGTCGGTGGAACATCTGCACCTCGGATCGATCGGCGCCGTGCTCGAGCCCGGTTTTGCGAGCATCGTCGACATGGTCACCCAGGTCGGATCCACTGCCACGGTGTCCTACGACCCGAACGCTCGCCCCGCGGTGATGGAGGCCGTCGACGTCACCCGCGCCAAGGTCGAGCAGCTCGTGGCGCTGAGCGACGTCGTCAAGGTCAGCGACGAGGACCTGACCTGGCTCGAACCCGAACAGGAGCCCGAGACGGTGGCGCGGCGCTGGGCGAGCACCGGTCCCGCCCTCGTCGTGATGACCCGCGGCGGCCAGGGCGCGCTGGCGTTCCACCGCACCGGGTGCGTCGAGGTT
>JBQGOU010000204.1:0-6514 GCA_052086865.1 Cellulomonadaceae bacterium | reverse complement strand
GGCCGCACACCTGGGTCTGCGCATGCTCGGCTACCGGCTTGGCGCAGGAGGGGCCAGGGGTGCGCGCAGGGACACGCCCCGCGACGCCCGTGCACACGACCGGACCGCGCGGGCGATGTTCGCCGGGCTCGCGGCGCACGTCATCGGCCCGATGCCGTCGCTTGCCGGGGCGGGCACCGCCCTGGTCCTGGGCACACTCGCCCATGCGGGCGGCTGGCCCGTCGCGGTCGGCGGCTCCCAGGTCGTCGCGGATGCGCTCATGGCCGACCTGCAGGCGCACGGCGCTCACCTGCGCGTGGAGACGCGGGTGCGCCGGGCCGGGGATCTGCCGCCGGCCCGGGCCTACGTGCTGGACACCAGCGCACACGCGGCCGGACAGATCCTGGGAGAGGGCCTCGGGGCGCGCACCAGGGCGGCATTGGGCCGGGTGCGCTACGGCGACGGCGCGGCCAAGGTCGACTTCGTGCTGCGCGGGCCGGTGCCGTGGGCGGTGCCCGACGTCGGCCGCGCCGCAACCGTGCACCTTGGCGGGACGAGTGCGCAGATCGCCCACGCGGAGGCGGAGGTGGCGGCCGGGCGTCATGGCGAGCACCCCGTCGTACTCGTCGCGGACCCGTGCGTGGGCGACCCCGACCGCGAGGTGGGCGGACTGCGCCCCCTGTGGACGTACGCGCACGTCCCCGCCGGCTCGGATCGGGACATGACCGCTCAGGTGCAGGCGCAGATCGAACGCTTCGCCCCCGGCTTCGGCGACCTCGTCGTGAGCACGCGGTGCGTCACGGCCGCACGGATGGCGGACCACAACGCCAACTATGTAGGCGGGGACATCTCGGCCGGTGCGGTGACCGCCTGGCAGATGCTCGCCCGGCCCCGCCTGTCCCTCGACCCGGCGTATGTGGGGCGCATGCGGACGGTTGTCGGCGGCGGACCGGGTGCCACCACGACCGGGGTGTACCTGTGCTCCGCCGCGGCCGCGCCCGGGCCCGGGGTCCACGGCATGGGCGGCTGGCACGCGGCCCGCAGCCTGCTCGCACGGGAGTTCGGCCTGCCCACCCCGGCGCTCGGCCCTGCTCGCGCACGGTCCGGACGGGTCGTGTGACGGAACCGTGCACGTCGACGTCGGCGGCCTGCCCACCGGCGGCCAGCAGATAAGGTGGGCCTAAGAATGAGCGTGTCCGCGTGCTGGGGCGCGCGCCGGCGACCGGTTCCGGTCCCTCCGCGCTGCGTAGACTGGCGCGGCAGCACCCTCGAGCTGGAAGGCACTTCCCCGTGAGCACTCACCGCCCCCTGCGGGTCGCGATCGTCGGCGCCGGGCCGGCAGGCATCTATGCCGCGGACATCCTGTCCAAGGCCGACGTCGATGTCAGCATCGACCTGATCGAGCGCCTGCCCGCGCCCTTCGGCCTGGTCCGCTACGGAGTGGCCCCCGACCACCCGCGGATCAAGATGATCATCCAGGCGCTGCACAAGGTCCTGGAACGCGGCGACATCAGGCTGCTGGCCAACGTCGAGTACGGCACGGACGTCACGCTTGCGCAGCTGCGCGAGTTCTACGACGCCGTGATCTTCTCCACCGGCTGCATCAAGGACGCGCCGCTGCCGATCGAGGGCGTGGACCTGCCCGGGTCCTACGGCGCCGCGGACTTCGTCTCCTGGTACGACGGCCACCCGGACGTGCCGCGGACCTGGCCGCTGGAGGCGACCCAGGTCGCCGTGCTCGGCGCCGGGAACGTCGCGCTCGACGTCTCGCGCATCCTCGCCAAGCACGCCGACGACCTGCTGCCCACCGAGATCCCCGCCAACGTCTACGACGAGCTCGCGACCAACCCGGTCACCGATGTGCACGTGTTCGCCCGTCGCGGGCCCGCGCAGGTGAAGTTCTCCCCGCTGGAGCTGCGCGAGCTCGGTCACGTGCCCGACGTCGACATCATCGTCTACCCCGAGGACTTCGAGTTCGACGAGGGCTCGATGGCCGCCATCGACTCGTCCAACCAGACCAAGCAGGTCGTCAAGACCCTCACGGACTGGGCGCTGGTGGACCCTGCCACGCAGACCGCGTCCCGCCGGCTGCACCTGCACTTCCTGCAGGCGCCGTCGGCGATCCTGGGCGAGGGCAAGGTCGAGTCGCTGCGCACCGAGCGGACGAAGCTCAACGGCGACGGCACCGTCTCCGGAACCGGACAGTTCCACGACTGGCCCGTCCAGGCGGTCTACCGTGCGGTCGGCTACTTCGGCTCCGAGCTCGCCGAGATCCCGTTCGACGCCCTCAAGGGCGTGATCCCCAATCGCGAGGGCCGCGTTATCGACACGGAGGGCGACGCGGTCACGGGCGTGTATGCGACCGGCTGGATCAAGCGCGGGCCCGTCGGGCTCATCGGACACACCAAGTCCGACGCGTCGGAGACCATCCGGCACCTGGTGGAGGACGCCGAGTCGCTGCCGCGCGCGCCGCACGGCGCGCCCGCCGAGCTGACCGACTTCCTCGAGGCGCAGGGTGTGGACTTCATCGAGTGGGCCGGCTGGGAGCTGGTCGAGGCCCATGAGATCGCCCTCGGTGCGGCGCAGGGACGCGATCGCGTCAAGGTTGTCCCTCGCGAGGAGATGGTCGAAATCGCTCGCGCCGCACGTGCGGCGGCGCGGCGCGCCCAGTAGGCATCCGGGACCGGGCGCGGAGGACCGCGCCCGGTCCTTGAGGTTTCCTGGCAATCTCCTCGACGGGGAACGTCCTCGGGCCCGTGCGCGTTGAAGCGGGTGAGCGTGCACGACCGTGGGATCCGGGCCGTCCGGCCCGGCGGCGTCGCGAGAGGGACTGAGGCGCATGCACCGCCATTTCAACGGCCTGAAGACCGCGGCACTGTTCGGGTTCCTGTGGGCGGTGCTGCTCGTCATCTGGGCGCTGTTCTTCCGCAACAGCCCCTCGATGCTGGTGATCTTCGTCGGCATCGGCCTGGTGTCGACCTTTGTCAGCTACTGGAACTCCGACAAGATCGCGATCAAGGCGATGCACGCCTATCCGGTCACCGAGATGGACCAGCCGGTGATGTACCGGATCGTTCGTGAGCTGTCCACGGAGGCGCGCCAGCCCATGCCGCGCCTGTACGTCTCGCCGACGCAGGCTCCCAACGCCTTCGCCACGGGGCGCAACCCCAAGAACGCCGCGGTGTGCTGCACCGAGGGGATCCTGCGGCTGCTGAACGAGCGTGAGCTGCGTGGGGTGCTGGGCCACGAGCTCATGCACGTGTACAACCGGGACATCCTCACGTCCTCGGTGGCCGCGGCAATCGCCGGGATCGTCACCTCGCTGGGCCAGTTCCTGCTCTTCTTCGGCGGCGGTGACCGTCGCAACGCGAACCCGATTGCGGCGATCGCCATCGCGCTGCTCGCCCCGCTGGCCGCCTCCCTGATCCAGCTGTCCATCTCGCGCACCCGGGAGTACGACGCGGACGAGGACGGGTCGAAGCTGACGAAGGACCCGTTGGCGCTCGCCTCCGCGCTGCGCAAGCTCGAGGCGGGCACCGCGAACGCCCCGCTGCCGCAGACGCAGCCGCTGGAGAACGTCTCGCACCTGATGATCGCCAACCCCTTCCGCGGCGGCGGCATGGCCAAGATGTTCGCCACCCACCCGCCCATGGAGCAGCGCATCGCCCGGCTCGAGGCGATGGCGGGGCACACGTACTGAGCACGCGCTGAGGCCGTTGCGGCGTAGGGTGGTCCGGTGATTGAGTACCGCACCCCCACCGAGATCGATGCCATGCGTGAGTCCGGCCGCGTGGTCGCCCAGGCGCTGGACGCCGTCCGCAAGGCAGCCGCCGTCGGCGTCAGCATGGTGGAGTTGGACGCCGTCGCACGAGAGGTGATCTTCGGCGCGGGCGCCACCTCACCGTTCCTGGACTACCACCCCGACTGGGCCCCGACGCCCTTCCCGGGCGTGATCTGCGCAAGCGTCAACGACGCCGTCGTGCACGGCATCCCCACGGACCAGCGCATCGCGGACGGCGACCTCGTCTCGATCGACTGCGGCGCCGTCCTGGACGGGTGGGCCGGGGACGCCGCGATCTCCTTCGTCGTGGGCAGTGCGCGCCAGCCCGATCTCGACCTCATCGCGACGACGCAGGCGGGCCTCGACGCGGGCATTGCGCAGGCTGTGGTCGGCAACCGGATCGGCGACATCTCCCACGCCGTCGGCAGGGTTGCGCGCAAGGCGCGGCTGGGCAACCTTGAGGACCACGGCGGCCACGGCATCGGGCACGTCATGCACGGCGACCCCTTCGTGCCCAACGAGGGCCGGGCGCGCAAGGGTCCCGAGCTTCGCGAGGGCCTGGTCATCGCGATCGAGCCGATGTTCATCGCGGGCGGCTCGGGTCGCTATCGCTACGGGGACGACGGCTGGACGCTCTACACCAAGGACGGCTCGCGCGCGGCGCACGTCGAGCACACCGTGGCGATCACGGCGGACGGCCCGAGGATCCTCACCACGTTGTAGCCGGGTGCGGCCGCGTCAGCGGTAGTTGGTGAACTGGACCGCGAAGTCCAGGTCGGCGCCCTTGAGCAGCGCCTGCACGGCCTGCAGGTCGTCGCGGGACTTGCTCGTGGCGCGCACCTCCTCGCCCGTGATCTGCGTCTTGACGCCCTTGGGGCCCTCGTCGCGGATCAGCTTGGTGATCTTCTTCGCGTTCTCGCCCGCCAGCCCCTCCTTGAGCACACCCTCCAGGCGGTACTCCTTGCCGGACGGCTGCGGCTCCTTGTCCCCGGTGTCGAAGGCCTTGAGGGACACGCCACGCTTGATGAGCTTGGTCTGGAACACGTCCAGGATCGCCAGCACGCGCTCCGAGGAGTTGGCCACGAGCACGATCTTCTCCCCGCTCCAGCCGATCGATGCGCCGACGTTCTTGAAGTCGTAGCGCTGGGAGATCTCCTTGGACGCCTGGTTGAGCGCGTTGTCCACCTCCTGGCGGTCCACCTTGCTGACGATGTCCATCGATGAGTCGGCCACGGCGTTGCTCCTGAGGGTCGGGGGGCTTGGACTGGCGCCCAGCCTATCCGGCCTCGGCCATCCGGCGCAGGGCGCGCGGGGCCCGCAGGGTGCGCACGGCATCGAGGCTGAGCAGGCCGAGCGCGGCCCACACCAGGGCGAATCCGATCCAGCGGGCGGTCGGCATGTGTTCGCCGAACACCAGCACGCCGAGCGCGAACTGCATGAGCGGGGTGATGTACTGCATCAGGCCGACCACGCTCAGGGGCAGGCGGCGCGCGGCCGCGGAGAACAGCAGGAGCGGCAGGGCGGTGACCGCTCCCGAGGACGCGAGCAGCAGCGCATAGCCGACGCCGTGGTCCGTGAATGTCGACCCGCCGTCGGCGCCCAACCACACGAGGTAGGCGGCACCGATCGGGGCGAGCACGGTGGTCTCCACCGCAAGCCCGGGCAGGGCGCCGACGGTGCGTCCGACGCGGTTCTTCGCCAGCCCGTACAGCCCGAAGGAGAAGGCCAGCCCGAGGGCGATCCAGGGCACGCGACCGACGGCGGTCGTGATCACCACGACCGCCACCGCGCCGATGGCGATGGCGACCCACTGCAGGCGGCGCAGGCGCTCGCGCAGCACCAGGACGGCGAGCGCGGACGTTAGGAGCGGGTTGATGAAGTACCCGAGCGAGGCCTCGACCACATGCCCGCTCGAGACGGCGTACACGAACAGCAGCCAGTTCGCCGCGACCAGCAGCGCAGCAACCGCGAGGGTGGTCAGCTCCCGTGGGGAGCGCAGGGCCGCCACGAACTGCGGCAGCTGGCGCATGACCGTCAGCAGCAGGAGGCAGAACAGCAGGCTCCACAGTGCGCGGTGGGCGATGATCTCCACGGGCCCCGAACGCGAGAGCGCCGCGAAGTACAGGGGGAGCGTGCCCCACATCAGGTAGCCGCCGAGCCCGAGCGCGAGGCCGGTGCGGTCCATGGGCGTCCCCGCCGCGGCGGGGTGCGGTTCGCCGGAGGGGGCGGGTGTCTGCCGCGTCACCGCGTCACTGTCCGCGGGCGTGAGCCGCGGACTGCTGTGTCGCACCCGGGGCGCCCTCGGGGATGGGCGTGACCACCACCGCAGTGCCGTAGGCGCACAGCTCGGTCCACACCTCCCCGATCGAGCTCGACTCGAACCGAGCCCCGACAATCGCGTTGCCGCCCTTGGCCTGCGTCTCCGCGACCATCCGCGTGGTGACCTCCTGGCGGGACTCGTACGCGTTCTGGGTGTACTCGGGCAGCTCGCCGCCGCTGAGCGAGCGCAGGCTCGAGGAGAAGTTCTGCCCCCAGTTGCGCGAGCGGACGGTGACACCCATCACCTCGCCGAGCACCGCATCGATGCGGTACCCGGGGACATCGTTCGTGGTGACGATGAAGACCATGCGGAGATCCTCCAGGACGTCGGGCCCCGGTGCGGGTCGGTGCCTGCCCGATGGCGAAAGCTGGTGCGGGTGGTGCGGGTGGTGCGGGTGGTGCGGGTGGTGCGGGTGGTGCGGGTGGTGCGTGGCG
>JBQGOU010000203.1:0-6534 GCA_052086865.1 Cellulomonadaceae bacterium | reverse complement strand
ACCGGTCGACCCGTTCGGGTTCGGCTACGGCAGGTCGCTGGCGCTGAGCGCATCCCGCAGCTGCCCGAGGGTGAAGTCCCAACCCTCGCGGTAGGACGCGGCGGGAGCGTCGTCGGCCCAGGGGCCCGAGTGCCGGATCGAGATGCGGGTGCCCTCCTCGACGGCGTCGAGCCGCACGTCGACGGCCTCGTCCGGCACCTCGCCGTCATCGTCGCGCCACTCCCACGTGAACGCGAGGTGCTCCGGGGCGTCGACGGCGAGGTAGGTGCCGGACAGCGCGACGCCCGCGCCGGGCGCGACGATGCGGTAGGCGCCGCCGGGGCGCACGTCGGCGGCGATCGCCACGTCGTCCCAGTGGCTCCACCACCAGGGGCGCAGGCCCTCGGCGCTCGAGAGCGCCGCCCAGACGCGCTCGAGGGGCGCGGCGACGGTGTACTCGAGCGCGAGCGGTGCCCGCGTGATCGTGCGCCAGCGCGCCACGGCGTCGGCCTCGATGCGCTCGTCGTCGGGCGCATCGGCCGCGGCGTCGCCCAGCGCCCGCGAGAGCGACTGGAGCACCTGCTCCCAGCCCCCGCCGTAGCCCACGACGTTCTCGGGTGCGGTGAGCGCGTGGTCGAGCAGGAGGCGCGTGCGCTCGCGGTCGACGGGGACGATCCGCGCCGTGATGACGCTCTCGGGCTCGCCCTGCCAGGACCACGAGACCGCGACCACGTCCTCGTCGCAGCGCAGGACGTGACCGCGGGCCACGTCGTCGGGGTCCTCGCTGAGCGATGCGGTGAAGGCGTCCCCGACGGCGGCGGGCGCGCCGGTGATCTCGCCGAACCACCCGGCGAGCCGCTCGATGCTCGTGCACGCCTCGTGCAGCTCTGCGGGCGTCGCGCGATACGTGCGCTCGAACGTGAGGGCGGGACGGTCGGTGCTGCCGGTCAGGGCCCTGCGGATGTCGGTCATCTGTCCTCCTGGTGGTGGCGTGCCGTGCGTCTGCCTCGTGCGAGCTCGGTCTCCAGTGCGT
The DNA here is from genome assembly GCA_052086865.1 of Cellulomonadaceae bacterium. Taxonomy (GTDB): domain Bacteria; phylum Actinomycetota; class Actinomycetes; order Actinomycetales; family Cellulomonadaceae; genus Flavimobilis. The sequence goes on along the minus strand of JBQGOU010000203.1, from coordinate 5,522 downwards.
CGAGGCGCTGCGGCCACAGCCGCGCGTACCGCTCCACCCACGCCTGCACCTCGTCGAGCGCACCCGGCGCGAGCCGGTACAGGCGGCGGGCGCCGTCCGCCCGCACGGTGACGACGTCGGCGTCGCGCAGCGCGCGCAGCTGGTTCGACACGGCGGGCTGGCTGATGCCGAACTCGGCGTGCACGACGGCCCCGACCGCGCCCGCGGCGGTCTCACCGTCCGCGAGCACCTCGACGATGCGCCGTCGCACCGGGTCGGCGAGCATTGCGAATGAGTTCATGCACCAGTGATATCACTGATTTCTGAAATGGTCGAGGGTTCCCTCGCCCGCCAGGCGGCGGGCGGACTCGCAGCGGCTCGCCCGGGGAGAGTCGCTGGTTCGAACGACGACGCTCCGGTGCCCCCGATGGGACTCGAACCCATACTGGGTCGGGTTTAAGCCGACTGCCTCTGCCGATTGGGCTACGGGGGCCTGCGCCCGGCCTCGAGAGCCGAGACGCCCGGCGAGCATAGCGAAACGGCGGCCCACGGCGACGGCGCCCGACGTCGGCCCAGGCAGCACCACGCGGCAGCGCCAGCGCCCCGGCCACCGGCGCAGGGGGGCAGCCGGTGACCGGGGCGGTCTAGGGAAGGACGTCGGTCCGAGGCTTCCGGACGCCGGTCCTGCGGATCAGGACTCCACGGAGACCCGGTCCTGCGCCGTGGAGCGTGCGGTGTCCGCACCTTCCTCCACGAGCGCGTCGCGGCGTAGGCGGCCGAAGTAGCGCAGCGCAACCACGAAGATCACGTAGGACGCGACGAGGAACGCCATCATGGTCCAGTTCAGCGTGAACGGGGCGTCCGCCTCGGGGACGCGGATCTCGGACACGCTCACGGTGACGATCGAGGTGATCAGACCGGCGATGAACCCGCCGAGGTACACGTTGCCGGTCTTCTGGAAGATCAGCCGGCTGACGAAGATCATCACGAACACGATGACGGGCAGCGTGTAGATGGAGTTGCCCGCCGCGGCGTTGCCGCCGAACATCGGGTTCCACCCGGTCACGCGGAAGTACCCGTAGATGTACGCCATCACGACCAGCAGCGGCAGGGCGTTCATGAACGCCGTCACCAGCGCGTTGACGGTCTTGTTCTTGCCATAGGCACTGGTGTAGCCCAGCCCGTCGTTGCTGATCGAGGACACGACGTAGAACAGCCCGAGCATCGGCAGGATCAGCAGGGCATAGGCCAGTCGCTCGAACTGCAGCGTCTGGAAGCTCCACATCGTCCACTTGAAGTTCGCCCCGAACACGTAGTTGCCGACGAAGGAGATCAGGTAGAACGCGAACACGACCACCACGGCCAGCAGTGCCGTGCGCACCACCACGGTGCGCCCGGGCAGGATGCGCTGCATCCGCACGACGTCGTTCGTGTGGCCCTCCTTCTTGCGGCGCCAGTAGGAGACCACGCTGACGCCCAGCAGAAAGATCGAGCACAGCAGGGTGAGCATCGGCACGTAGACGAACTTGGAGGCGCGGAACACCGAGTCGAACCAGGAGCTGAACTTCAGCACGTTCAGGCCCCAGATCACCACGACGTTGAAGAGCACGCCGGCGACGACGGTTCCCCACTGCCACAGCAGGTCCTTGCGCCCGGAGATCTTCTCGATCACGGGCTTCTTCATCACAATCGCGGAGAAGTACGACGACCGGCGCACGATCACGGCCACGCCGTAGACCACGAACATCAGCATGCCCGCCATCGCGATGAAGGAGAACACGTCGTAGGTGGCGACCAGGCTGACCCCGGTCGCGCCAGATCCGGTGGGCTCGACCCGGTCGAAGAAGTCCACGACCTCGGTCATGACCGTGAGTGAGTAGTGCCCGGCCATGTGGTCCTGGTTGATGGACCTGATCTCTCGGGTGCCCGTGACGCCGTCGTAGTCCTGCTCGTAGACGACGCCCTCGCTGCGCGCCTCCAGACCCTCGGGCTCCGCGCCGAAGTGCAGGAAGGACTGGGCGATGGAGGTCTGGATGTAGTCCACGGGCGAGGACAGCGTCTCCAGGAACCGGTTAGCGTCGTTGGAGTACACCGAGCCGTCGTCGACCTTCTCGGTGAAGAAGAACTCGTCGTACAGGTCGGCGAGCACGGCGATGTTCCGGGCGCCGTACACGTCGGTGAACCCCTCCGCGTCGCGGTAGATCGGGTCGGAGAAGATCAGGTAGATGTTCTTCACGACGTTGAGCTCGGCGTTGTCGATCTCGAGCGCCTCGCCGGCCGCGCGCCCGCCGCGTGAGTAGCCGAGCAGCGAGACCTCCGAGGCGTCGACGTTGGGCCAGGTCACGACGTTGCGAACCATGTCGTAGACACCGCGGCCCGCCGTGAGCCACTCGGAGTCGGGCAGCCAGGACGACTCACCGTGGGAGTACATGTCGATCGCGACCGCAACGTACCCGCGCTTGGCGAGCTCGATGGCGTAGCGCGACATCAGCTGCTTGTCGTCGTTGCCGCCGTGTGCGATGACGATGGCCGGAGCCTTGTTGTCCTCGGTCGCGGTCTCGGGAACGAACGCCTTCGCGGCGAGCGTGTTGCCGGTCTCGGTCGTGAAGGACATCTCCTGGACGTCCACGCGACCGTAGTCGCTCTGCGTGACCATTTGGCCCGCGGCGCCGACGACGCACAGCACCAGGGCGATCACGAGCCCAAGAACATCTCTGTTCTTCTTCACAGCTATCTCCTTCATGAGGTTCTTCGGGTTGCGGCGGGCGCGCTACACGCCGAGGACGGTCTCGAGCGTGCGGCGGGCCCCGCGCTCGTGCAGGGAGGCCAAGGTGCTGCGGTAGGGCTCGGCGACCCGCTCGTCGTCGGCCAGGTCGCCGAAGAAGTCACGGATGCGCAGGAAGACGTCCGAGTCCAGGCCCTGGGTCGCGGCCACCTGCCGCACCCGGTCGGCCGCCAGGTCGACGACGTCAATGGGCTCGCCGTGCTCGTCCCTGCCCTCGGCGTAGCGCGCCCAGCTGGCGATGATCGCCGCCGACAGCTCCACATGGGGGTCCGCCAGCGCGAGCTGGTCCACGACCACGGGCACGAGCCACTTCGGGATGCGATCGGAGGAGTAGGCGCACAGCCGGGCCAGCGTGTCGGCGATCTCCGGGTTCTGGAAGCGCTCGATCAGGGTGTCCTTGTAGTCCCGCAGGTCGATTCCCGGCACCTCGGGCAGGGTCGGGGTGGCCTCGCGGTCCATGTACCGGCGCAGCAGCGTCTCGATCAGCGGGTCGCTGGCGGCCTCGTGGGCGTAGGTGTAGCCCATCAGCGTGCCGAAGTAGCACATGCCCTGGTGGCTCGCGTTGAGCAGGCGCAGCTTCATGAACTCGTACGGGCGCACGTCGGGCACGATCTGCACGCCCGCGGCCTCGTACGGCGGGCGACCGAGGGTGAAGGCGTCCTCGAGAGCCCACTGGAAGAACGGCTCGGCCACGACGGGCCAGGCGTCCGAGACACCGAAGTCCGCCAGGAGCGTGGCCCGGTCCGCCTCGGTGGTCACCGGGGTGATCCGGTCGACCATGGAGCTGGGGAAGGCCACGTGCTCGGTGATCCAGTCCGCGAGCTCGGGGTCGCGCAGCCGGGCGAACGCCGTCAGGCTGCCCTTCGTGACGTGACCGTTCTCCTGGATGTTGTCGCAGGACATGACGGTGAACGGCGCGGTGCCCGCGGCGCGGCGGCGAGCCAGCGCCTCGACGATGTACCCGAACGCCGTCGTCGGCGCGCTGTCGGCGCGCTCGGCGTCAGCCAGCACCTCGGGACTCGGGGCGAACTCCCCGGTGACGCGGTCGATCTCGTACCCGCCCTCGGTGATCGTCAGGGACACGATGCGGGTGGCCGCGCTGGTCATCTGGTCGAGCAGCGCCTCCGGGTCGTCCGGACCGTACAGGAACCCGACGATGCTGCCGATCACCCGCGCCTCGCGGTGGCCGTCGGGGTGCTTGACGAGCAGCGTGTAGGCACCGTCCTGCGCCTGCAGCGCATCGCGCATCCGCGCGTCGCCGGGCAGCACGCCAGCTCCCACGATGCCCCAGTCCATGGCCTGGCCGGCCTCCATGAGCCGGTCGAGCGCCACGGCCTGGTGGGCGCGGTGGAAGCCGCCCACCCCGAAGTGCACGATGCCCGGGGTGATGGCCCCGCGGTCGTATCCGGGCAGGCTCACACCGCGTCCACTCCTGTGGACGGTCTCCAGCCAGTCAGCGCCGGCGCTGTGCATGTGCTTCTCCTTCGAGACGTTTCGCGGCCTCCGCGAGCGGAATCGCTCGGCACGGACCACAGCGCGCCGTTGCGGCTGCAGTCGGCAGCATATGAACGACCTCGTGAACGCGGGGTGTACGTTGAGCCTGCCGCGACGTACGTTGTGTGCACACTGTGTCGCACGGTCGAGGACCTCGGCCCGGGCACGAACCCCGGGAGGACCGTGACCGACGTCGAACCCGCCAGCCCTCGGGCCAAGGCCCACGCACGACGCGACCAGATCGTCGCCGCCGTGGAGCACCGCTCCCGCGTCGACGTCGCCGAGCTCGGAACCGAGCTGGGGGTGCCCGCCGCAACGCTGCGCCGCGATCTGCGGGTGCTCGAGGCCCAAGGCCGGGTGCGCCGCTCCTACGGCACGATCCTTGCGGTGCGCGGCGGTCGCAGCGAGTCCGCTCTGGCGACCCGCGCCCAGGAGGTGCGTCCCGAACAGCTACGAATCGCCTCGGCCGCCGTGGGCGAGATCGGCACGGCGCAGGTGCTCTACCTCGACGAGGGCCACCACACCGCGCTGATCGGGCGTGCGCTGCCGCACTCCCGGCGCCTGACGATTGTGACGCCGTCGCTCCCCCTCGCCCTCGAGCTCGCCAGGGAGAACGTGCACGAGGTGCTGATCGTCGGCGGGAGGGTCCGCCCCCGCACCTTCGGCTCGGTTGAGCACTGGGCGCAGGAGATGCTCGCGGAGCTCACCATCGACCTCGCCTTCATCGGTGCGAACGGCGTGAGCCCGCGGCACGGGCTGACCACCCCCGATCCGATGGTCGCCGCCGTCAAGCGTGCGGCGGTTGCGGCCAGCACCCGCCGGGTCTTCGTGGGGGATCACACGAAGTTCGGCGCGAGCACGTTCGTGCGCTTCGCCCGGGTGTCCGAGATGGATGTGTTCATCACCGACTCCCACCTGTCCTTGCGCCTCGAGCGCGAGCTGCGGGAGGCCGGGGCGAGCGTCCGGCTCGTCTGAAGACTGCGTAGGCGCACGCACCCCGCGCCCAAGCCACGGGCATAGCATCGAAGCAGCACCGGGCCCACCCAGCCCGAGACGACACGAAACGGAGCGCCGATGCCTCAGCTCGACACCGCCGCCGTCCTGCTCGAGCACCGCGCGCGATTCGAGGAGGTGCTGCGCACCCTGGCCCGCTACGGCATCGTCGACGTCCTCGACTATGCGGCTGGCCGGGCCCGGCTGGTCCGGGTCACCACCTGGGCACGGTCCAAGATCTCCCCGGAGATCGCCGCCATGTCCCCCGGTG
>JBQGOU010000202.1:2420-6582 GCA_052086865.1 Cellulomonadaceae bacterium | reverse complement strand
GAGCTGGGCTACGCGTTCCAGTTCATCACCCTGGCCGGCTTCCACCAGCTCAACTACGGCATGTTCGAGCTGGCGCGCGGTTACGCCCGTGAGGGCATGACGGCCTACGTCGAGCTGCAGGAGAAGGAGTTCGCGGCCGAGGCCGAGGGTTTCACCGCGACCAGGCACCAGCGCGAGGTCGGCACCGGGTACTTCGACCTGGTCTCGACCGCACTGAACCCGAACAGCGACACCCTCGCCCTGCGCGGATCCACCGAGGAGGAGCAGTTCTGAGCGCGTTCTTCCCGCCACCCAGACTCTTGAGAGGACCAGCACCATGACCACCATCGACCTGTCGCCCCCGTCCACCACGACCCGCACCCCAGCGCGCGCCGACACGCCGTCGGCCGGGCTGACGCCTGACCCGCGCACGTCCCGCTCCCACCTGCCGGTCGCCGAGCGCGTCACCGTGCACGCTCGGGTCCCCGGCAGCGCGGAGATCCTGACTCCTGAGGCGCTGGTGTTCCTGGGCGAGCTGCACCAGCGCTTCGCCGGGACCCGGGCGGACCTGCTCGCCGCTCGCCTCACGCGCCGCCGGGCGCTGGAGAACGGCGCGCGCCTGGACTTCCTGGCTGAGACGCATGACGTGCGCGAGGACCCCAGCTGGCGGGTTCCGCCGCCGGCGCCGGGCCTGGAGGACCGTCGTGTGGAGATCACCGGCCCCACGGACCGCAAGATGACCATCAACGCGATGAACTCCGGCGCCAAGGTCTGGCTGGCCGACCTCGAGGACGCGAACACCCCGCATCTGGAGAACGTGATCGACGGTCAGGTCAACCTGCGCGACGCCGTGCGCCGGCAGATCGACTTTCGCTCCCCGGAGGGCAAGGAGTACGCCCTGCGCGACGGTGAGCTTGCGACGATCGTGGTGCGCCCGCGCGGCTGGCACCTGACCGAGAAGCACCTGCGCTTCGACGGTTTGCCGATGTCCGGCAGCCTTGTCGACTTCGGACTGCACCTGTTCCACAACGCCCAGGCGCTGATCGACTCCGGGGCCGGCCCGTACTTCTACCTGCCCAAGCTGGAGAGCCACCTCGAGGCGCGGCTGTGGAACGACGTGTTCTGCTACGCGCAGGACGCTCTGGGCCTGGAGCGCGGGACCATCCGCGCCACCGTCCTGATCGAGACGATCACCGCGGCCTTCGAGATGGAGGAGATCCTCTATGAGCTGCGCGAGCACTCGTCCGGGCTGAACGCCGGGCGGTGGGACTACATCTTCTCGCTCATCAAGAACTTCCGGAACGACCCCCGCTTCATCCTGCCCGACCGCGCCGACGTCGCCATGACGGTGCCGTTCATGAGCGCATACGCGGAGCTGCTGGTGCGTACCTGCCACCGGCGCGGCGCACACGCCATCGGCGGGATGTCCGCCTTCATCCCGGCCAAGGACCCCGTGCGCAACGCCGAGGTCGACACCAAGGTCCGCAGCGACAAGCAGCGCGAGGCCGACGCCGGCTTCGACGGCTCCTGGGTGGCGCACCCGGGTATGGTCGAGGCCGTCACCGAGGTCTTCGACGGCCGGCTCGGCTTCATGCCGCACCAGATCTCCCGCACCCGCGAGGACGTGCAGGTCGGGGCGACGGAACTCCTCGACGTCGGCTCGACGCCAGGCGCGGTGACCCGGGCCGGGCTGCAGACCAACGTCGCGGTGTCGCTGCGCTACCTCGAGGCATGGCTGTCCGGGCGCGGGGCCGTCGCGATCTATGGGCTCATGGAGGATGCGGCCACCGCGGAGATCTCCCGCTCGCAGGTGTGGCAGTGGATCCGGCACGGGGTGTGCCTCGAGGACGGCACGCCCGTCACGGCGGAGCTGGTGCATCAGATGCTCGACGCCGAGCGCGATGCCCTGGTCCGGGAGGCCGAGGAGTCCGGTGACCAGGCCCGTCGTGAGCGGATCGACCAGGCGGCGGTGATCTTCGCCGAGGCCGCGCTGGGGGAGGAGTACCCGACCTTCCTGACCATCGCCGCCTACGCAACCCGGGTGCCGTAGGGCGTCTGCGGGCTCGGTGCTGGGGCCGCCGGGCAGCGCTTCGCGCGAATGTGGCGTTCTGGTCGTCGTCCACGACCAGAACGCCACATTTTCGTGCGGCCTACAGGTCGACGGACGTGCCGGTCTCCGCCGCCTGCTTGATCGCCTTGAGGGTCTGCAGGGTCCGGATCGCGTCCGCCGGGGGCACGATGGGCTCGACCTCACGGCGCACCACCTGGATGAAGTGCTTGAGCTGCATCGTGTGCGGCAGCGCCGGGTCCACGGCCGGGATCTCCATCTGGATCGGCTTGTGCCAGGAGCTGGGCCCGTCGTAGCTGAACAGGTGCAGCTGCGGGATGGACAACGCCCCCTTGGTGCCGGCGACGAAGTAGGCGTCGGTCGAGAAGGGCCGGTACTGCGGGTCCTCGCGGGCCGTGGCTTCAGGGTCTCCACGAAGCCCATCCGCTCGGCGTGCTCGTGCTCCTCCTGCGTGCCCGAGCGCAGCAGGCCGGACAGGGTGGTGGGCTCGATGCTGGGGGCCATGGGGCCTCCGATCGGACGCGTTCGCGAAACGCAGGTGATGACAATGTGTCAGTAAATATACCGCTCCTGATGAGGTTTGCCTATCCTCGGCTCGCATCGTCTCCTCCGGCCTGGCCTAGGATCCGGGAATGAGCGATTCCGCCGAGCTACGCCGCCCGGACTCCGTCCCTGCGGACACCAAGGACTGGACGTGGGTGCTCGATGCCCACTGCCCCGAGTGCGACGTGGCGGTGGGCGATGTCGACCCGGCGCTCGTGGCTGAGCGGATTCCCGCGCAGATCGTGCGCTGGCAGGCGGTGCTGCGCCGGCCGCAGAGCCTGTCCCGGCCGCGCCCCGACGTCTGGTCGCCCCTGGAGTACGCCTGCCACGTGCGGGACGTGTACGGGGTGTTCGCCGAACGCACTCGGCTGGTGCTCGAACGGGACGGAGCGAGCTTCCCCGACTGGGACCAGGACGCGACCGCTGTCGAGGCGCGCTACCGCGAATCCGATCCGGCGCAGGTGGCCGAGGAACTGGCCGACGCCGGTCAGGACTATGCGGAGATGCTGTGCCGGGTGCCGGCCGACGCCTGGGGGCGCGGTGCGGTGCGGTCCAACGGCTCGCGGTTCACTCTCGGCTCGCTGACGCAGTACTTCCTGCACGACGTCGAGCACCACCTGGCCGACGTCGGCGGCTGACGCGCCCGCGAATCAGTGCAGCGGGCAGGACGCGGGTGGCGGGGTGCGGCGTCTGGGTGACCAGCCCGCATCCTGTTCGGGCACGGGCCGCGGGCCGGAGAAGGTGGACTCGGGTGGGGGGGCGACCTCCTGTGCGCCGATGGCCCGCAGCACGAACACCTCCGTGGCCGCGAGCGCGCGCCGCCGGTCGGCCTCCGAGACGCTCAGCGCACGCCCGGACAGGCATGCGTTGACGAGGCCCACGGTCACCGTGAGGTCCTGCTCCGGGAACACGCCGTCGGCGATGCCCGAGCCGATGATGCGGCGCAGGATGGACTCGACCAGGTCGGCGTGCTCGCGCAGGTGCTGTTGGGTGCCGCGCGAGAGCACGGTGCGCAGGTCCGGGCCCGGGGCGAGGTGGAAGACCTGCTTGAGCTGCATCTGCGCACGCACATAGGTGCGCAGTTGCTCGACCGGGTCCTGGGCGTCCTGCAGCGCGCGCTCCAGCGTCGCGACGTACTGCTCCGTCTCGTGGTTGATGAATCCGACGAGCAGGGACTCCTTGTCCGGGAAGTGGTTGTACACCGCCGTCCGGCCTACGCCCGCGGCGGACGCGATCTCGGCGAGGGTGATCGCGTCGAATCCGCGGTCCGTCATCAGCGTCGACAGTGCCGCGAAGAGCTTCTGGCGCGTCTGCTCCCTGTGCTCCGCAAGCGAACCGCCGATGATCTTGGGCATGGTGACAGTCTGCCATCGAACGTCAGGTCATCATGACGGCGGGTGGCCTGACCCGGTGTGATGTTCGTCGTCGAGGCCTGCTCCGGCAGCTGCCCGTGCGGCTACGCTCGCCCGGTGAGCAACCTCGACGCACACCGCGCACCGGCGCCGCCCGCGGCCGCGGGCCCTGGGCGAGACCGCTTTGCGGATCTGCTGCGCACCGTGGCGCTCGGCGCCG
>JBQGOU010000202.1:0-2410 GCA_052086865.1 Cellulomonadaceae bacterium | reverse complement strand
CCGTCATCCTGGGGCACTGGGTGATGGGTGCCGTACGTGTGGACCAGGCCGACGGGCTTGTCGTCGACAACCTGCTCAACTCCCAGCGGTGGCTGTGGCCGGCGACGTGGGTGTTGGTCCTGATCGGGCTGTTCTTCTTCGTCGGTGGATTCTCGAACGCCACCAGCCTGACGCGGGCCCGTGCCCGCGGGGTGGGCGACGGCGCCTGGGTGCGGCGCCGTCTGGCCGGGCTGCTCCGGCCGGTGGCACCGTTCGTGCTCGCCTGCGTCGCGGTGGTGCTCGTGGCCCTGTGGCTGGGGGCGCCGCGCACGCTGACGCTGACCGTCGCCGTCGTCGTCCTGATGCCGTTGTGGTTCGTGGCCGTGTACGCGGTGCTTGCCGCGATCACCCCGGCGATGCTCCGCCTGGACCGTCGCTTCGGTGTCCGCGTGATGGTGGTGCTCGCCGCCGGCGCCGTGGGTGTCGACCTGCTGCGGATCGCCACGGACAACCCCTATGCCGGCTACGCCAACTACGTGCTGGTGTGGGGGCTGGCTCAACAGCTCGGCTTCGCCTACCGGGACGGCAGGCTCACCCGGCTGCGCCCGTGGGCACTCGCGCTGTGGGGAGGCCTCGCGCTCGCCGCCCTGGTCGCGGTGACCGCCTCGCCGATGTGGGCGGAGTCGATGGTGGGGCTGAGCGGGGAGCGGTCGAATATGAACCCGCCGAGCGTCCCCTCCCTGCTGCACCTGCTGGTCCAGGTGCCCGCGGTCCTGCTGATCCGCCCCTGGCTCGTGCCCCGTCTGGACGATCCCCGCGTGGCGCCGGCGCTTGACCGGGCGGCCGCCCTGTCCATGCGCGCGTTCCTGTGGCACCTGCCGGTGGCCGTCGTCGTCACCGGCGCGCTGTATGTGAGCGGCGTCCCGTTCCCCGCCCCGGGCAGCGCGGCATGGTGGTGGTCGCGTCCGGTGGTGCTTGCGCTCTTCGCGCTCGTGCTGTGGCTGGTGCTGCGGGGCCGCTCAGGCCGACGGCGCCGGACGGCGCAGCCGGATGTCGTTACACGCCTCGCAGACGGACGCGGGGATGATGCCCCAGCGCTGCAGGTGGCCGAAGATCCAGCAGCCCAGGCAGAACCCGAGCACTGACTCGAGAGACGCTGCCACCGCCAGCGCACCCACGAGCGACCACGCCACGACGGGTGCGTCGAATCCGTAGAACGCGACGGCGGCGCTGACAGTCAGGACCGCGCCGATTCCCTGGGCGAAGCGCTTGGGCGGGCCGGGCACCGGACGCGGTGTCGCAAGCCGTGGCGCCACGACCCGCTGCGCCAGGAGTCCCAGCGGGGAGAGCCGCGGCCCCGCGAGCACGCGGGCGACGAAGCCGTAGGCGAGCACGAGGAGCAGCGGGGCCCACTGGGTGGCGAGCGTGATGACCGCGAGCAGGGTGACGACGCCGGCCACGACCCGGGACGCCACCTCGTTCACGGGGTTGGGAAAGCTGAAGAAGGACCGCATGGGATCAGTGTGCGATCCCCGGCGGCTCCCGCCACGGTCCCGTCGCAACGTCTCACATGTCGGATACGGTGCGACGACGGGGGAACGTGCGACGATCGCGGGTGTGGCCCAGCACCCGACCCGGGGTGTGGCCCAGCACCCGACCCGGAGAGGCTCGCTCGATGACTGACGCTTCGCACCCCGCCCAGGACCGGCCCCGCAGCGCGTGGGAGCGCATGGTGGAGGCCAACCCGGACCATTCGCGCTGGTACGTCCAGCGCTTCCGCGACATGGCTGCGGCGGGCAAGGACCTGCTGGGCGAGGCGCGCACGATCGACGCGATGGTCCCCCGCGGCGCACGGATTCTCGACGCGGGGTGCGGACCGGGACGCGTGGGCGGAGAGCTGGCGCTGCGTGGGCACACCGTCGTCGGCGTGGATGTGGACCCGTTCCTGATCGACGCGGCGCGTGAGGACCACCCGCAGGGGACCTGGCTCGTGGGCGACCTCGTCGACCTCGACCTGCCGGCGCAGGGGGTGGCCGAGGGCTTCGACGTGATCGTGTGCGCCGGAAACGTCATGACGTTCCTCGCCGAGGGCACCGCGCCCCAGGTGATCGCGCGGCTGCGGGCACACCTGCGCCCCGGCGGGCGCGTCGTCATCGGCTTCGGTGCGGGACGCGGATATGCGTTCGCGACGTTCCTTGCGGACGTGGCGGGTGCGGGCCTGGCGCCCGATGTCCTGCTCTCGACCTGGGACCTGCGTCCGTTCGAGGCGGACTCGACCTTCCTGGTGGCCATCCTGCGCGAGGCGTGAGGTGTGCCGGTATGCGTCGGCAACGACGAACGCCCGGGCCGATGGGCCCGGGCGTCGTGCGGAGCGGATGACGGGAATCGAACCCGCGCTATCAGCTTGGGAAGCTGAAGTTCTACCATTGAA